>CADAGG010000042.1 GCA_902787415.1 methanogenic archaeon | reverse complement strand
CGACAAATTCCATTCCATCATCAAATCCATGGGCATGGAGATCTCCAACGGTTACGGTTCCGCGAAGAACACCACCTTCAGGATCGGACACATGGGAGATCTCACCTGCACCGACATCAAAGCCCTCATCGCAGTCATGAACGAGGCACTCGAGGAGATGAAACAGTGACCACCAAGATTGTTGTATCCGAGAAACTCGACAAAGCGGGTCTCGAGATCCTCGAGGCCTCCGGTCTTCCCGTCGTCATGAAACCCGGAATGACCGAGGACGAACTCTGCGCGGAAATCGTGGACTACGATGCGCTCATCATCAGGTCCGGCACCAAGGTGACCAGGAAGGTCATCGACGCCGCCAAGAAGCTCAGGCTCATTGGACGTGCGGGAGTCGGAGTCGACAACGTCGACATCCCCTACGCAACCGAGAAGGGCATCCTCATCATGAACACCCCCTCCGCCAACACCCTTTCCGCGGCGGAGCACACCTGCGCCATGATCCTCGCCATGGCAAGGAACATCCCCCAGGCCCACCAGTCCATGCACGAGGGCAAGTGGGACAGGTCCAAGTTCACCGGAGTCGAGCTCAACGGCAAGACCCTCGGAATCATCGGTACCGGCCGTGTCGGTCTCGAGGTCGCCAGGAGGCTCAAGGCCTTCAACATGACCATGGTCGCCAGCGACCCCTTCCCTCCCAGGCAGGAGGTCCTCGACGAGATCGGCATCAAGCTCCTCCCCAACGCGGACGAGGTCGTCAAGGTCGCCGACTTCATTACCATCCACAGCCCCCTGCTGCCCTCCACCAAGGACATGATCTCGGACGCCCAGTTCAAGATGATGAAGCCCTCCTGCAGGATCGCCAACGTGGCCCGCGGAGGAATCGTCAACGAGGACGCCCTCTACAGGGCCCTCAAGGACAACGTCATCGCAGGAGCGGCATTCGACGTCTGGTGCAACGAGCCCCTCTCCGAGGAGGAGCAGAAGCTCCTGGAGCTGCCCAACCTCGTCACCACCCCCCACCTCGGTGCCAGCACCAAAGAGGCACAGCTCAGGGTGGCCGTCGACATCGCCAACTCCGCCGTCAAGTACCTGAAGGACGGCATCATCACCAACGCCATCAACGCGCCCCGCGGCAAGCTCACCCCCGAGACCGAGCCCTTCGTCCCCCTCGCAGAGGGACTCGGAGTGTTCGCCAACCACCTCAACGCCGGCAAGAACGTCGAGCGCTTCGAGGTCACCGCCAACGGATCCATGGCGGAGGGAGACACCAACCTCCTCAGGGTCTACGCGGTCAAGGGATTCATCAGGGACATGGTCGGCATGGACAACGCCAACCTCGTCAACGCCGAGCCCATCGCCAAATCCAAGGGAGTCGAGATCAAGGACTCCAAGAACGCGGGCTCCGTCAACTACTCCAACATCCTCGAGATCAAGACCGTGTCCGGCAAGGACACCGAGACCGTCAGCGGTACCGTCTTCGGCGACGAGCCCAGGCTGGTCGGCTACAACGGATACTCCTTCAACGTGCCCCTCTCCGGCAACATGGTCTTCCTGAACTACGCCGACAGGACCGGCATCGTCGGTGCCGTCGGTACCGTCCTCGGAAAGGCGAATGTGGACATCCAGCAGATGGCCGTCTCCGTCAACGGAAGCGGCAAGGCCCTCATGGTCCTGCTGGTCGGAAAGGCCCTCGACAGCAAGCTCGTCGACGAACTCGCCAAGGCGATCGACGGAACCGCCAGGTTCGTGGCGGTCAACTGAGGTCGGTAGCATGATCACCGTCGACGACCTGACCATCGCCATCGAGAACAGCATCGACAGCGACATGAAGCTGGAGCACGAGGAGGCCTTCGACCTCGCACAGCATGTGCTCAACTTCTTCGGATACTCCAACAGGATCATCGACAACGTCCTCGAACCCGAGGACCGCGATGCGTTCTACATGCTGGAGGACTCCGGGGTGCTCACCACCGAGAGGGAGGAGATCACCCTGTACGACGGCCGCGAGTGGAGGATCCACTACTGGCTGTTCAAGAACGAGAAGATCCAGGACCTGATCAACAACATCAAGCCCGTCCAGGAGGAGGTCGTAGAGGAGACTGACCTCTACAAGGAGCTCCCCCGCGAGGCCTGGATCAAACACGTCGAAGAAGACGAGGAATGACCTTCCCCGATTATTTTCCCTATACGCACAGGCCCGGCCAGGCGGAGTTGGTCCGTCTGGTCAGGGACTGTGTCCACGACGGCCGCCACCTGGTGCTCGAGGCGGGCACCGGTACCGGCAAGACCGTCACCGCGCTGTGCGCCGCACTGGAAGGCACGGCCAATTCCGGCCGCAAGGTTATCTTCCTCACCCGCACCAAGTCCCAGCAGCGTCAGATCGCGCTGGAGGCGAGGGCCATCGCCGACCGGGCGGACGTGGTCTGCATAGCCATCCAGGGCCGCGGTCCCGCCACCTGCCCCATGATGCAGAACGACCGCGAGCTGGCGTCCGGCACCTCCGAGGAGCTCTCCAAGCTGTGCGCCACCCTGAAGAAGGGCGGTTCCGAGGCGGGCACCTGCACCTTCTTCGACAATCTGGACGACGCGGCTGTGGAGGCCTGCATCTCGTTCGTGCGCTCGTCGCATCCCGACCCCGAGGAGTTCAGGGAGTTCTGCTCCGTGCGCGGGATATGCCCGTACGAGGCCGCCAAGCGCGTGCTCCCGTACGCCAACGTGGTCAGCGCTCCCTACCCGTTCTTCTTCATCCCCGGCATCCGCACCCACTTCCTGGAGTGGATGGGCATCGGGGAGAGGGACGCCGTGGTCATCATGGACGAGGCCCACAACCTCCCCAACTACCTGAGGGACATCCAGACCTACCGCACCACCCAGCGGGCCCTGGACATGACCATGAAGGAGGCAGACGAGAACGGCGACCCGGAGATTTACGAGGGGCTCACCGTGAAGGACATCGTGACCCTCATGGAGGACGTCCTGAGAGATGCCCAGGCCGAGTTCCTGCGCAGGGAGAACGACCTCATACCCCCGGGATACCTCACCGAGGAGATGATGACCCGCCTGGGCATGACCACCTACGGCATCCGGGACATGCTGATGTCCATGTACGCCGCGGGCGAGGCGGTGGCCGACGAGAAGAAGCGCAGGAGGAAGCTCCCCCGCTCCCACATCCTCACCCTGGCGAGGTTCCTGCTGGCCTGGATCTCCTGCGAGGACGGGTCCCACGTGTATCTGGTGGCGGGCGGGGAGAACCCCTCCCTGGAGGCCTACTGCCTGGACGCCAGCGACGCCGCCGACCCCCTGCTGTCCTGCCACTCCACCGTGAGCATGTCGGGCACCCTGCGTCCCCTGGACGTATACGTGAAGGAGCTGGGTCTTTACGATCCGGTGACCGATTCCCGCCCTTCGCCCTTCCCTCCGGAGAACCTGAAGGTGGGCTACGTCCGCGACGTCTCCACCAAGTACGACGAGCTCAACGGCGGGGAGGACACCTACGAGAGGCTCAAGAGATACGTCATCGACCTGGTGGGCTGCGTGCACAGGAGCACTGCTGTGTTCTTCCCCTCGTATTCCCTCATGGACAGGTTCATCGCCGACGGCGTCCCCGGGATGCTGGGCAGGGAGGTGTACTACGAGAAGAGCGGCATGCCCCAGTCCGAGCTCATGGAGCAGATGACGGACTTCAAATGCAGCGAGGGCGCGGTTCTGTTCGCCGTCACGGGAGGGCGCGTCAGCGAGGGTCTGGACTTCCCCGGCAAGGAGCTCGAACTGGCGATCCTGGTCGGCATCCCCTATGCCCGCCCCTCGGCCAAGCAGGACGCCCTCATCCATTACTGCCAGGGCCGTTACGGCAGCGGCTGGGACATGGCGGTGAAAGTGCCAGCGGTAAGGAAGATGAGACAGGCCATCGGCCGTCTGATACGTTCCGAGACCGACCGCGGGGTGGCCGTGATCCTCGACCGCAGGGCCGCCGACCTGGCGGGTATCGACGCGGAGTACATGGAGGATCCCGTGGCCTCCGTCAGGGATTTCTTCGGCCATAACTAAATACTGCATCGTAATCCCGCACGTATGCAGATCGAAGTGGACGATGCGGTGAAGGAGATGGTCCTCCGTGAGAAACACGACTTCCGTGTGTGCACCGCATGTCTCGGCCCCGCCCTCGTCTCTACCGAGGTCAAGCCCTACAAGGAATCGGATATCAAGCTGCCCGTCGGCGACTACACCATCTACGTGTCCCGTATCCAGGCGCCCTACATCGAGCGCATCACCATGGATATGCTCTACAACGAGGAGGAGATTGATTCCTGCCCCGCATTCTACAACTATACTGCTGCTAAAAGGCACAGCCACTGAGAATCTCAGAGGACCCTGACGGCATCTTCGGCCGCTTTCTCGGCCAGCGCGAGCGAGCCTATGGTCTCGTAGAGCTCCTGCGACTTCTTCACATCGGACTCGGTGACCACTTTCTTGGGGACGATGGTGCACTCCCTGGCCTCCATGTTGGAGATCTCGTAGGTGCCGATCTTCTTGGCGATCTCGATGATCTCCAGCTTGTCGTAGCCTATGAGGGGCCTGATGATGGGGATGCCCACGCCGGCGACCTCCGACCTGATGTTCATGAGGGTCTGGGATGCGACCTGTCCGAGCGAATCGCCCATGACGATGGCGGATGCCCCCAGTTTCTGACAGAGGTTCTTGGCGGTCAGCTGCATGACGTGCTTGCAGAGGATGCAGCGGTAGAGGCTGTCGGCCTTGTCGACGATGACCTGCTGGGACATGCCGTGGGGCGCCGTATACAGGGGGATATCCTTCCCTGTGGCCAGACGGAGCGCCTCGGTCTGTTTCTTGACCTTCTCGAGGAGCCTCTCGTCGGCGTACGGACTGAGGTCCATATGCAAAAGTATGACCTCCGCTCCCACCTTCGACATGAGATACGCGGCCACCGGTGAATCGATGCCGCCGGAGAGGAGGCACAGGACCTTCATGTGTTGATTCCTCTGAAATCCACACCGCCGACCATGCCCTCGGGGCCGTCGTACTGCTCGTCCTCGTCCATCATGGAGTAGAGGGCCTTGACGAATCCGCGGAGGCTGTCGATCTCGGAGCGGAGCGTGGCGATCTCGTCCTTGAGCGCCTGCATCTGCTGGAGTTCCTGCTCGGTCATCATATTACGACGTCTCCGTAGTCATCCGCCAGTTTCCTGGGCTGGGAGCGCTTGCACTTGGGGCAGTAGAGGTTCTTCTTGCCCTTGGGGACCAGTTCGGTCTTGCACATTCCGCACTGGGCGCGGACGACTCCGAGGTGGGGTTCCTTGGTGGTGAGCTGGAGCGAGGGTTTCACGCTGATGACCTTGCCGCGGACCAGGTCTCCCTTCCTGAACTCGTCGGCGACGTTGTCGGTGTAGTCGGGGGAGATCTTGGAGACGTGGATGGTGGCCACGGTGCTGCTGCCGATGGGCCTGTCGTTGCCCTCGGTGGCGAGAGCGGTGGCGGTGGCCATGGTCTTCCTGCAGTCGTCGATGTTGAGGTAGACGATGTCTCCGATCTGGAGGATGTTGGGGGGATTGTAGGATACGACCTTCGCGACGCATTCGTTGTCGTCGAGCACGAGGGTGCCGCACTGGGAGGCGTAGATCTTACCGTCCCTGACGTAGGTGCCCTCGGCAGCTACGTACTCCTCCTCTACCGCAATCTCGTCTCCGGGAAGAACCTGTTTCTGAGTCATGTTATCTCTCTGAATGTCAATGTATAACCACCGCGGCAATCTCCACGGTCTGTTTCATCTTGGTATGGAACGAGAAAGTATGGGGGATTACGTACTTATAAATTTTATGAGAGACGACCTCCCGTCCCCGTTCCTCGGCGAACGTCCTCACGAAGTCCAAGGTGTTGGCCATGTGGATGGAGTACACCCTCTCGGCGGATTCCAGGGCCTTCTCCAGGAACGGACGGTCGGCATTCCGGTTCTGACTGCCGAAGGGAGGGTTCATGAGCACGGTGTCGGCGCCCTCGTCCACCTCGCGGATGTCAGCCTGTCTGAAGGTTATGTCGAGGCCGAGGTCGGCGGCGTTCTGTTCAGCGATGCGGAGCGCCTTGTCGGAGATGTCGTAGCCCACGACCGCCCCCGCTCCGAGAAGAGCCGCTGCCACCGAGAACATCCCAGTACCGCATCCCAGGTCGAGGACCTTCATGCCCTCGATGTCGCCCGCCGCGTAGGCTGAATAGGCGATGTCGGCGGCGATGACCGCGGGGGTGGGGTACTGTTCCAGCCGGGGATCGGGTTCGGCGAACGGCCTCACCTTCTCGAGCAGCATCTCCAGCTCTTTCTTTTTCATCATCTGGGTCATGCACTTGTAAAACAAAAAACGTTCGGTTTGCCCCATCCCTCCTCCGGGATTTGGGGCCCCGCCGCATCGTCTGGATTCGTGTCCGGTCCGGCCGTTTTCGGGGAAAACCCAACCCATCCCGGTGTCCGTTCCGATAAAACATATATTAACCCGCCCGCGATAAGAAATAACGTACCAAAACATTCCCAAACGGAGGCATCAATCTGGTAAAAATCAAGAGAGCAATCATCAGCGTATCGGACAAGTCCGGTATCGTGGAGTTCGCCAAGGCCCTCGCATCCATGGGTGTGGAGATCATCTCCACCGGCGGAACCTACAGGCTTCTGAACGAGAACGGCATCAAGGTCATCGAGGTGGCCGAGGTGACCGGTTTCCCCGAGATGCTCGACGGCCGCGTCAAGACCCTTCACCCCAAGATCCACGCCGGAATCCTGGCAAGGAGGGACGTTCCCGAGCACATGAAGGCCATCGCCGACATGGGTATCGAGCCCATCGACATGATCGTCGTCAACCTCTACCCCTTCAAACAGACCGTCCTCAAAGAGGGAGCCACCCTCGAGGAGATCGTCGAGAACATCGACATCGGAGGACCCAGCATGATCCGTGCCGCCGCCAAGAACTACAAGTCCGTGGCAGTCGTCACCGGACCCGAGCAGTACGCCGACATCCTGGACGCCATGAAGGCCACCGGAGGGGAGATCGGAGAGGACCTGCTCGCCACCCTCATGGCCAACGCCTTCACCGTCACCGCCAACTACGATGCGATGATCGCCAGCCAGATGAACCCCCGCTTCGCCAAGGAGCTGTTCCCCGCATCCTGGCCCCAGCCCGTCGAGAAGGTCTGCGACCTCAGGTACGGAGAGAACCCCAACCAGAAGGCCGCCTTCTACTCCATGCCCTTCACCGCGGGAGTCACCGTCGCCAAGGCGGAGATCCTCCACGGAAAGGAGCTCTCCTACAACAACATCCTCGACCTGGACAAGGCCCTGGACATCGTGATGGACTTCGAGAGGCCCACCGCGACCATCATGAAGCACACCAACCCCTGCGGACTCGCCAGCGACGACACCATCGCCAAGGCCTTCAGGACCGCCTACGACGTGGACCCCCTGTCCGCCTTCGGATGCGTCATCGCTCTGAACCGCAAGTGCGACCTGGAGACCGCCAACATGATCCACGAGTACTTCGTGGAGGCCGTCATCGCCCCCGACTTCGACAAGGAGGCCCTCGAGGTGCTGTCCCTCAAGAAGAGCATCCGTCTCCTCAGGACCAACCAGCCCATCGGACCCGCCTACCGCGTCAGGGAGATGAAGACCAAGAAGGTCCAGGGAGGACTGCTCGTCCAGACCGACGAGGACGTCGTCGTGGACCCCGAGAACCTGCAGGTCGTCACCAAGCGCGCCCCCACCAAGGAGGAGGCCCACTCCCTGCTGTTCGCCTGGAAGCTCGCCAAGCACGTCACCTCCAACGCAGTCGTTTACGTGCGCGGAGAGCACGCCGTCGGAATCGGTGCCGGTCAGATGAGCCGTGTCGACTCCGCCAAGATCGCATCCTTCAAGGCCAACGAGCCCACCAAGGGATGCGTCATGGCATCCGACGCGTTCTTCCCCTTCAGGGATGCCGTCGATGCAGCCGCCGAGGCGGGAATCACCGCCATCATCCAGCCCGGAGGAAGCGTCAGGGACCAGGAGTCCATCGATGCTGCCAACGAGCACAACATCGCGATGGTTTACACCGGCTGCCGTGTCTTCAGGCACGGATGAAACATCACTCCAGATGAGGGGTCGCCCTCATCTGGAAAAAACCTGTTTAATCGTTTTTGGGATCCGCGTCCGACGAGGCGTTGATGATCTGGTCCTCGCGGATGATGTCCTCGGGGAGGATAGATTTGCCTGCCGCCTTGCGGTTCATGTGTCCGCCGGGTCCGCCCCTGGCGTCCCTGGCCTTGTCCACGCATTCCTTCTTGTCGCACAGGAAGGCAGCGAAGAGGACCTGGGTGCAGGGAGCTCCGCAGAACTCGCACTTGTATTGGCTGAAATCCAATGCCATGAGGGTGGAATCTGCTCCCTCGTATAAATCGAATCGTCCGCTCAGTACTCGATGTCCATCGAGAAATGCACGGCTCTGGGGGAATGGGTGAGCTCTCCGAGGGAGACGATGTCGGCGCAGCCCGCATACTTCACAGCGGTCTTCGAGGTTATGTTGCCGGAAGCCTCCACCAGGATGTCGGGGTTGATATTCCTGAGGGCCTCGTGGAGTCTCCTGACCTCCTCGGGAGGGAAGTGGTCCGCCATGACTATGTCCGCCCCGGCCTTGGCCGCTTTGATGCCCTCGTCGAAGTCCAGGACCTCGATCTCCACCTTCAGACCCTCGGGGACGTTCTTCATCAGCTCGGCGATGCGGTCGATGCCGCCCACGGCCGCGATGTGGTTGTCCTTGACCATGGCCATGTCGTAGAGGCCGAAGCGGTGGGGGTGGCCGCGATGCGGAGGTCTGGGTCTATAGCGTGTACCTCTTCGGAAACAGTGTGGGTGAGGGTGGCGATGCCGCTCATCCTCATGAGGAAGTTGAGTGCTGTGCGCTCGCAGGTCATCAGCGACTTGAGGGGCCCGTTCGCCTCCAGGATGACGGTGCCCGCTTTAACGGAATCGCCGTCCCTGACGAACTCCTTGGTCTTCACGCCGCCGATGGCGAAAATGGTGACCGCCTCGTCGAGCCCCGCTACCACGCAGTCCTCTTCGCAGGCGATGACGGCTTTGCCGTTGCCTTCCGGGAGGAAGATGTCCGCGGTCACGTCGCCGCTGCCGACATCCTCCTCGAGGAAGGGTCTGAGATCCGGTGTCTTCATATGTCCAGCTCGAACGGCTCGTTGGGTTTGGGAAGGATCACGTTGTAATCCTCGAGGTCGGGGAGGAACAGCTCCCTGGTCTCCGAGTGCATGATGATGACGTTCTCGGGGTCGCAGGCGCGGATGAACTCCACGATTTGGTCGTGACCCGCGTGCGCGGAGAAGTCGAACTTCTGCACCTCGCATGCGACCTTGACGATCTCTCCGTCGAGGTCGATGCATCCCTTCTCCATGAGCATCCTGCCGTTGGTGTCCTCGGCCTGGTATCCGACGAGGAGGATGGCGTTCTTGGGATCGTCCTTGAGGGTCCTGAGGTAGGTGAGGACGGGTCCTCCGTCCAGCATACCGCCGGTGGTGACGATGATCTGGCCTGCGGCGGCCTTCTTCCTCATGGAGTTGTTCCTGACCTCGTTGAAGGTCCTCTTGGCGGCCTTCAGGGACTTGGCGTTCCTGATGTACTCGGGGTACTCGAGGAACAGGTTGGTGACACTCCTTCCCATTCCGTCGACCCACATCTCGTAGCCGAGGTTCTTCAGCAGGAGCATGATCTCCTGGGTCCTTCCGACGGCGAAGCAGGGGATGACGACCCTTCCTCCGCGGTCGATGACCTCGTCGATCTTG
>CADAGG010000041.1 GCA_902787415.1 methanogenic archaeon | reverse complement strand
ACGTAGGCGAAGACCATTCCGTCGTCGTTGACGGTGAAGCGGATGTTGATGGGGGTGTTCTTGGTGACGTCCTCGGGCAGCTTCATGGGGAAGGATCCGACGAGGGTGGCGTCGGCCAGTTCCACTCTCATGCCGTCCTCGTTGTTGCGGGCGCTGTTCTCGAAGATCTCCACCTCGACGGAGAGCTGGCCGTCCACGTAGGGGTAGTAGGTCCTGTTCTCGACCAGGGGCAGGGTGACGTCCCTGAAGACGATGTTGGAGATGTACTCGTTGCCGTTCCCGTCTCCCGCTTTGACTCCCAGGGATTTGCTGAGGACGTTGTGCACCACGATGGCGTCGTCGGTGGACATGGCGACCTCGTCCACGCGGCTGGCCATCTCGGTCTCGTCGGCGGGGGCGGTCTGCTGGGCGTCCATCTGCTGCTTGATCTCCGCCTTGGCGTCGGAGAGCACGTCCCTGGACTTGCAGTAGACTGCCGCTCCTTTCGCGATGGACTGGTCGGGGTCGTAGATCTTGATGTTGGCCCCGGGGAACCTGGAGCTGATGACGGATTTGACCTGAGGCATCCTGG
Source organism: methanogenic archaeon (assembly GCA_902787415.1). GTDB lineage: Archaea > Thermoplasmatota > Thermoplasmata > Methanomassiliicoccales > Methanomethylophilaceae > Methanomethylophilus. Next base: position 8,519 of record CADAGG010000041.1, on the reverse strand, counting down.
AGGATCCTCCGACCAGGAGGAAGGCGTCGATGTCGCCCACGGTGAGGTTCTTGGAGTTGAGGACCTCCTCCACGGTGTCGGCGGTGGAGTCGATGAGATGCCTGGTGGCGTCCTCGAACTCCTCCCTGGTGACCGTGTAGGTGACTTTCCTTCCGCCGATGGTCATGGTACCCCTGGTGGACTCGGAGGTGGAGAGCCTCTTCTTCAGGTCCTCGGAGTCGAGGACCAGGGCCTCCATGATGTCGTTGTCGGCCTCGATCTCATCCTCGCTGAGTCCGCTCATCTCGGCGATCTTGCCGATGATGATCTGCTTGAGGGCGGCGTCCCAGTCCTTACCTCCCATCAGCCTCTGTCCGTCGGTGGCGATGGCGGTGAAGCTCTTGCCGTCGATCTGGAGGACGGTGACGTCGAAGGTCCCTCCTCCGAGGTCGTAGACCAGGACCTTCTTGGGTCCGCCCTGGTTGTTGCCGAATCCGAAGCAGATGGCGGCCGCGGTGGGCTCGTTGAGGAGGGTGACCTCCTCCAGTCCCGCGATCCTGCCCGCGTTGACGGTGGCCTCCCTCTCCTCCTGTCCGAAGTAGGCGGGGACGGTGATGACCGCGCTCTTGACGGAGCCCTCGTCCAGTCCGTGGTTCTCCTCGAAGTCCTTCAGGAGCTTGCGGAGGATGAGTCCGGAGAGGGTGGGAGGGGTGTACCTGATGCCGTCGATGTCGACGGAGTAGTCGGTTCCCATCTTCCTCTTGATGTCCAGGACGAACCTGTCGCTGGAGTACATCAGGAACATGTCCTTGGCGGAGGAACCCACCAGCTTCTCGCCCACGTCGTTGAACAGGATGACGGACGGGGTGGTGTCCTCGTGTTCGTAGTTCCTCTCCACGACGGGTTCGTTGTTGTCGTCGATGTATGCGAGGCACGAGTAGGTGGTTCCCAGATCGATGCCTATGCTGAATTCTTCGCTCATTGTTCTCCCTTTTTCACTGTGATGGCGACAGTCTGAATCCCGTCTCAGTTACGGCGGGTGTTTGTCCGGCTGTCTTATAAACGTTTACCTTCTCTTTGACGATGGCGCGCCCGTCGTACTCGTATCCTTCCGACAGTTTCTGCGCCACGGTGCCGTTCTTGGAGGGGTCGTCGGTGGCGACCACTCCCATGATCCTCTGGTGCTGCACGTCCACCGGGTCCCCGATGCTGCCGAAGTGGCCGATGGTCACGCCGGCGTCGGTGAGCATGTTCTCGATGTCCACCAGGTAAGCCTCGAAGGAGGTGAGCACCTCCTTACCGGAGTAGGACGTCGCGTTCTCGGAGAGGTTCCTGCAGAGCTTGGCGTAGTCCTCCCTCATCAGGCTGAGCTTCTCCATGAGGTGCATGAACTTCTTGTTGGCGAGCTCCCCGTCCCTGCGGTCCATCTGGCGGGCGTACTTGTCGAACATCTCGCGGGTGGTGACGTACTGTCCCAGATCGCCGCTGACCTGGGGTTCCGCGGCGGGTGCCTCGCCGCCCAGGTACTCCCTCTTCTCGGGGGCGGGGGCGGGCTCGGAGGCTCCGGTGAACTGGAGCTCGTCGATCTTGTTGCTGATGACGCCCATGGCGTCCTGGAACCCGTCGATCTTGTCCGAGAGGCCGATGATGTCGGCGGTGAGCCTTCCCTGGACCTCCCTGAGGTCGCCCGCGGTCTCGAGGACCGTGTCCATCACGACCCTGATCTCCTCGTTGGTGGGCTTCTTCTTGTTGGGTGCTATCGTCTTTTTCACGGGTTCGGCGGCTTCCGCCTTCTCCTCTGTCAATGTAGTCTGTGCGGTCATAGCCACTTCCTCCTCTCGGTGGTGTTGAGGAACCATATCATGGGGTCCTCCACCCTGTATGGTGCGACACCGTTGCTCAGGACGCCGTCGGCGGGTTCCCCGCCCAAGGCGGAGACCGCGAAGTACTGGTGGGTCTCGAACTGGTCCACGGCGTTCAGGAGGTCCTGTCCTGCGTTGCGGCGGAGGTACTCCTCCACCTCGGTGCCCACCAGGGCGATATCGTCTAGGTCCGCCTGACCCTTCTCCCTGGGGATGTGCAGGGAGGACTCGGGGCCGAACAGGGCGTCCTCGTCCTCCTCCCCCATGGCGGGCCTCATCAGGCGGTCGCACTTGGTGACGACCACGGCGAGGGGGATCTCCACGGGGTTCTTGGGTTTCAGGCGGTTCTTGTCGCGGATGACCTCCGCGACGTAGTTCAGCGCCGCCGCCGGGTCGGGACGGTCCTCTGCGGGAAGTCCCAGCTTGGTGCGGACGGCGGGGAGCTGGAGGGCATCGACGAAGAACATGATGCCCGCCGCTCCGGAGATGTAGGTGCTTATGTTGAGCGATGCCAGCTTGTCGGTGCTGTCGAGGTCCCTGCCGGAGGTGTCCACGAAGGCGAGGGTGCGGGGACCGTCGCCGTCGTTGCGGTCGAGGTCGTACAGCAGGGGGTCGCGGGTGAGCACGTCGCCGTAGGTCGGGGTGGGCGGGAGGCACCTGCCTCCGTCGAACACCGTCCTGCGGTACTCGTCGTCGAACTTGTCGGCGGTGTTCTCGGTGGTGGCCGCCACGGTCACGCCGAACTCCTGCGCGTAGGAGCTCTTCAGCGTCTCGATCAGGGATGCCAGGTAGTGGCTCTTGCCGACCGATTCGGAGCCCACCAGCACGTAGATGGAGGTGCCCCACCTCTCGGCGGCCTTGGTTATCTTGTGGTGGCAGCGGGGGCACAGCTTGTCGGTGTTCCTGCTGCCGCATATCTCGCACTTGCCGTCGACGGAGCCGCGGATGATGTGGCTCTTGGTGGTGACGGCCGCGGAACCGTAAGGGTCGAGCCCGAGGAACTCGGAGCGCTCGACGTCGATCTCCTCCTCCGGCCTGTAGACCGAGCCGTAGCGTCTCTTCTCGGCCTCGGTGCAGGTCCCGAGGAAGGTCCTGGTGCACAGGGGGTCGTTGCAGGCGTAATGCACCTGGGACATGTCGATGCTGCCGTAACAGAACGGGCAGATGTATCTCTGCGATCTCTTCTTTGACATTTCACTTCCTCCTGTAGACGGGGTGTACGAACCCGAACTTGTCGTAGTCGGCGCGGTCGGCGAAGAACAGCCTCATGGCGGACAGGTCGACCCCGTCCTTGGGGGTGACGAAGCTCACCACGGTGGCCCCGTCGACCAGGATCAGGGGGTCGTCGGACTCCCATATGACCTGGCCGTCCTTCTGTCTGAGCGGTATGTGGCCGTCGCAGGCCACCATAACGCAGCGGGGGATGACGGTCTCTCCGGGACAGGACATCTTGATGACCACGCGGGTCTTCTTCCTGTCGCCCTTCACCGACTCGGTGTCGAGGGTGTAGTTGATCCTGCTCCAGGTGCCGGAGTACACGTCGGTGGTGATGCCGATGGACCTCAGCTCCTTGCCGTCGATGAGGTATTCCGCGGACACGGTGACCGAGGTGCGGACCGATCCTTTGAGAGGCACCTCCAGGCATCCCTTGGCCTTGTACTCGTCCCAGTCGGTCCTCTGCTCCCATTCGCGGAGGTCCCCGTCCTGGTCCCTTCCTTTGATCGTGACGTAAGCGTAGTCGGCATCGGCCGGCCAGTCCATGGTCAGCCTGCACACGTGGTCCTCCACCGATTTGGCGAGGTTCCTGAACGGCCTCAGGTTGGCCACCACGCACTCCCTGCCGCGGACGGTGGTGTTGCCCACGGTCACGGTGGGGCAGATGTAGGTGACGGTGGCGTCGGGGAGGGTGAACCTGTACTGCCCGTCGTCGGAGTCCATGGGCTCGATGCGGTTCATGCGGGTGGACAGGTCCTTGAGGGATACGTGCTCCCCGGGCACGCTGTCCCTGGAGTTGGCGTAATACAGGACGGCGTCGCGGGGACCGGTCCATTCCGCCGTGTAGCAGGCGCGCTCGCGGTCCCAGCGGACGGCGAGGTCCCTGATGGGCTGGGGCAGGACGGCGGTCACACCCGAGTAGATGGATCCGTAGGACCTCTCGGGGCGCCCGTCGATGTCGTACTCGGCGACGAAGAGGTAGTAGTAGGTGGTGCCCTCCTCCAGGCCCTCGTCGACGACGGTGCCGGTGTCGTTGTGGATGAGCTCGGCCTCCTCGCCCTCTCCGGCGGGGGTGCCGGACTCCTTCCTCCAGATGCGGACGCGGGAGGCTCCCGCGGGAGGCACGTAGGTGAGCTTAAGGCCGTCGTCCACCGGGGTGATGGTGACGTTGGTGACCTCCCTCATGATGAGGCCGGGGCCGCATTCCGCGTACTCCTGCGAGAGGACCCCCCAGCGCTTGGAGTATATCCTGTAGTAGTACTCGACGCCGGGCTCGGCGGTCTGGTCGGCGTAGTTCCAGCCCTCGATCTCGGCGAGGGGCAGGGTGCTGGGGTCCACCTCGGGGACGGACCCGCTGTTGCGGTAGATGCAGAAGGTCATGCCCCTCCTGTCCTCGGGCACGGCGTACTTGATCTGTATGCAGTCGGGGTCGGACTGGAGCTCCGCGTCGGCGGGTCCGTCCGGGGGATAGGCGCTCAGCTTGGCGAGCGCGTCGGGGTGGTCGGGGCAGAGCTCCGACGCCTGTATGTAGAGGTCGCGGGCCTCCGCCTCGGGGGCGCCGGCGGCCCGCACGCAGATGCGGTCGGCCTCGTCGTACTTGGCGACGGCCTCGTCGTACCTGATCTTGATGTCCTCCCTCTCCAGGAGGTTGGGGAAGTCCACCAGGCTCTCGGAGACGGTGTTCCTGAGATGGAAGTAGCTGTGCGTCATGAAGTCGTCCATGACGGTGTCGCGCAGGGAGTTCATCCTGCCGATGTTCTCGTGGACCTTGACCTTGATCTGGGGCAGGGGGTCGAAGGAGGGGTACTTGTCCTCCAGCTCCCTCAGCTCGGCGGTGGCCTCGTCCATGTGGCCTCCGGCGATCATGTTCCTGATCCTGCCCTCGGAGTCGATGGCGCTCTTCAGGGCCATGGGCATGTCGATGCCGCAGGACACGCAGTTCTTGTTGGCCGAGGTCTGGGCCCTGCCGCAGCAGGGGCAGATGGAGTTGATGGCGGAACCGCAGCAGGGGCAGTAGAAGCAGTTGTCCCCGGTGTAGATCATGGCCTTGCAGCGGGGACAGGTGTCGAGCTTGCTCTCGGCGGCGGAGAAGTTGGCGGGGAACTGCCTCCTGACGCAGTAGTCCTCCAGCAGGCGGAGGCAGAGGTCGGGGTCGGCGTCGGTGCCGCTGACGTACTCGGTGAGGAGGTTGTCGATGTAGGCGCGGGAGAACTGGTGTCCGCTGTCCTCGTCCATCTTGTCGAAGGCGGGCTCCAGGACCTCCATGCAGCGTCCGTAGCTGAGGAGCTCCGCCAGGCCCTCGTCGGTGGAGATGATGCTCTTGACCGCCCTCACCGCCATGAGATAGGTGTCGTGGTAGGGGATCTTGCCGTTCTTGATGTTGTTGATCCTCTTGTTGACCGAGTCGTAGGCGGTGCGGAGCGTGTCGGGAGGGCATCCGGGTTCCACCTTCTCGATGCTGAGGTCCATGTCGGGGATGTCGATGAGGCGGTTGAGCAGCGTGTAGGGGGAGAACACGTTCACGTCGTTCATCATGCGGAACGCGTTGCTCACGGCGTTGGAGATGGGGCGGGGGGCAGGGATCACCTTGATCCCGGATGCCAGGATCAGGGTCTTGCCGTCGAGTCCCTTCCAGTTCAGCTTCTTGGCGAACTCGTCGGCGACGTTGGAGGAGATGTAGACGCCTCCGTCCTGCACGATGATGGCCTCTCCCCTGAGCTTGGAGGACTTCCTCCTGAGGATGTCGCGGGCGGCCTCGAACTCCTCCCTTCTGAGGATGGGGCTGTCCATGGTGCAGCGGATGTCCGGGACCAGCTTCAGGTACTCCCCTATCAGGTACTTCTGTTTCTTCGTGAGGGTGGGGGAGGTCTGCTCCTTGATCCATTCGGCCTCCGCCTTCTCTATGTGCTCCCTTATGTGCTGCTCGGACTCGTCCGAATCCTTGAAAGGGTTGAGCCCCAGCAGTCTGCAGTAGTTCTCTCTCTTCTCCGACACTTTTCTCACCTGAAATGCTCGACCAGGCCGGTGGGGCTGTCGATGATCGCCGTGGCGATGGTGTTGATCGTCTTGCCTAGGTTGCTGAGGGTGGTGTACATCGCGCCCTCCTCGATGGTGGCTATCTGTTTGAGGAACGATCTGTCCGCGTCGCCGAACCCGATGGCGACGATGTTGATCATCTCCTGCTTGCAGTCGGCGGCGTCCTCCACCGCCTCGTCCCTGTGTCCCCAGATGCCGTCGGTCAGGATGAGCGCCATCTTGGCGCCCTTCTCGTCAGCCAGCTTCTCCCTCACCATGCGGAGGGGGTTGGCGTCCGTTCCCCTGCCCAGTCTGTTGATCTTCATGGCCTCCACCGCGTCGAGGATGTCCTCCTCGTCGGTGGACGGCGGCGACAGCATCTTGACCTTGTCGCCGAAGCCTATGAGCGTGAACCTGGTGAACTCCCCGGAGAGGCTCATCACGAAGTCGGTGATGGCCTTCTTGACCTCGGGGAGGTACGTCTCCATGCTGCGGGAGAGGTCCACGCAGATGGCGATGCTCTTGGCGACGCGCTTGTTCCCGCACCTGGCGGAGGGTCCCGCGGCGATCCAGGAGCTGTCCTCGGGGACGGCCTCCTCTATCACGGACAGTTCGGAACCGTTCCTGGCGGCGGTGACCGTGACCGCGCCGTCCTCGTTGTAGCTGTATGTGATGTCGATGACCGCGCCCTTGCCGTTGTTCATGAACCCGGTGATGACCTCGTGCTTGATCACCGTGCAGTCGACGGGCATGGGGCTCTCTCCCTGCAGCATGAAAACCTCCACCTGGTCGGTGAGGTTGCCCTCCTCGAGGCGGAAGGGCTTGGTGATCGACACGGGGATCTTGGAGTTGCAGGGGATCATGATCTCGTTGCGGTACCTGCCGGTGTTGGGGTCGATGGACAGGATGCCCAGGGAATGGGCGTTCACGTCGGAGATGTTGATGTCGCGGATCCTGTTGTCGTCGCTGCTGTAGAGGGAGGCCACGATGGCCGCTCCCTTCGCCACCGCGAGATCGGTGTCGCGGTGGGTGACGATGGTCTTGAAGCCGTACTTCTGGAGGTGCCTCTGGACCTGGGGGAGCCTGGTGGACCCTCCGCAGAGCAGCACCTCGTCGATCTGGTCCGGCCTCATGCCGGAACTCTCGAACACGTCGTCGAGGACGTCGTTGATGGCGTCGATGAGGTAGTTGGTGGCGGATTCGAAGTCCTCCACGCTGAGCTCGTACCTGCCTACGTTGTCGCCGAAGGCGATGTGGGCGGTGGCCCTGCCGTAGTTGACGAGCGATTTCTTGTAGTCCTCGCAGTCCGCGAGCAGCTCGTAGCGCTTCCTGATGTCGGTGCGGGGGTCCTCCCCGAACTCGTCGTAGAACCTCTCGCAGATGTAGTCGAGGAGCGTCTCGTCCCAGTCCTTGCCGCCGAGGTTGTGGTTGCCGCGGGTGCCCCTGACGTCGATGGTCCCGTGGCTGATGTTCACTATGGTGACGTCGAACGTACCGCCTCCGAGGTCGTACACGAGGATGTTCTTGCCCTCGGAGTGCTTGTAGCCGTAGTAGATGGCGGCGGCGGTCGGTTCGTTGATGATCTTGGTGACGGTGACCCCGGCGCTCTCGGCCGCGGCCCTGGTGGACGACCTCTGCAGGTCGTCGAAATAAGCGGGTACGGTGATGACGGCGCTCTCGACCTTCTCTCCGGTCTTCTCCTCCGCCTGCCTCACGAGCTCCTTGAGCATCATGCGGGAGAGCTCCTCCGCGGTGTACGACCTGCCGTTCAGTTCGGCGCAGGCGGCGTGGGTGCCCATGCTGACCTTGAAGACGGAGGCGATGCATCCTCCCCCGCCCCTCTGCATGTCCTTGGCATCGTCGCCGATGAGGACCGAGCCGTCGTCCATGAAGCAGATGACGGACGGAGTGAGGTCCTTCTCGTACTTGTTGCGGATGATGTCCGTCCTGGAAGTTTTAGCGTTATACCTGGCAACGGCGGAGTACGTCGTCCCGAGGTCGATACCGACCCTCATTTGTGCATCCCATTCGGGTGTATTATTTCTTATTAAAAATAGGTAGCGATGGCATCGGGGTGCGCCCCCTCCTGGGAGGAGGGGGAAAAGGGTTCACTCCTCCCCGCCGGACCTGCGGAAACCGCCCAGGGCGCGGGTGGAGTTGAGGATCGCCAGGATCAGCACCCCTACGTCGCCCAGGATGGCGATCCACATGTTGACCAGGTCGGTGGCCGCCGTGAGGAACAGGATGCCGAACTTGATGCCCAGCGCCATGACGATGTTCTGCATGACGATGGCCTGCGTCTTCCTGGAGATGCGGATGGACTCGGCGACCTTGGACGGTTTGTCGTCCACGAGCACGATGTCGGCCGCCTCGACGGCGGAGTCGGACCCGAGGCCGCCCATGGCGATTCCGACGTCTGCCCTCGCGAGCGAGGGGGTGTCGTTGATG
>CADAGG010000040.1 GCA_902787415.1 methanogenic archaeon | reverse complement strand
AGGGAGGAGAGGTTCCTCGAGCTTGGTGATGGCGATGTCCCCGACCACATCGTGGGAGTTAGGAAGAAGCTCCCTCAGGTCATCTGGCACATCGACGATGTTGCGGTAGTCGCCCTCTTCGCGGGCCTGCGGTCTGAGCTCCGCCTCTTCTGCTTTTATGCCACGGAACTCGTCGCAGGTGCAGGGGATGAGGAGGTCGGGGCCGTCGCTTCCGATGCGATAATCGAGGTCCAATAACCCCTCTTCTATGAGGCCCCTGCGGTAGGGCTCTCCCTCCGATTTGGGGACGCGGATGCACTTGGCCATCAGTCGTCCTCGATGATCTCCTTGGGCGCTCCGGCGAAGTCCACCAGGGCCTCGGCCTCCATGAAGTGGAGGTTGCCGGGGAGGATGACGCTCTGCAGGGGGGTGCCGAGGTCCATCTCCAGAAGGTCCCTGGGGTATCCGGCCACGAGCTTCATGTCGTCGGCTCCCGCGTGGGACACGACGCAGAGGAGGGTCTTGTCGGTGACCAGTCCCTCCTGCCACTTCTCCTCGCCGGCCAGGAGCCACTCGATGGCGTCCTTGGCGGTCATGTACCTGAGCTCCTCGGCCCTGATGTCGAGGAGGATGAGGGTGTGGAGTCCGAGCTTCTTGTTGGCCATGATGTGGTCGTAGGGGGACTTGGGCTGGTATCCCTGCTCCAGGAAGGGGAGGGTGACGGTCCTTCCGAACTTGTAGGGCTGGAGTCCGAAGACCGCGGGTGCCGCAGTGAAGATGGAGACGCCGGTGAACATCCTGACGGGGATGCCCTCGTACATGGCCTGGATCCTGAGGTCGACGTGGGTGGTGGCCAGCATGGTGTCGCCGGCGGTGACGAAGGCGACCCTCATGGTCTTGGCGTCGCGGATGATGGCGGGGAGCTCCTTGTCCTCCTCCACCTGGGCGCGGTACTGCACCTCGATCTTCTTGCCGAGGGCCTTCTCCAGGTCCTCGATCTCGGTGCCGATGAGGTGGGAGGTGTAGAACTCCGCATAGATCTTGTCGCATTCTTTGAGCGCATTGAAGGCCTTCACGGTCATGCCGTCGACGCCGCTGAGGCCCAGCCCTACGAAAATGAGCTCGGATGTCATGATGTGTTCTGTATGCGCGAATGTTTATAAAATGTGGGGGGAGGGGGTCACACCAGCAGCATGAACACGTATCCCAGGGCGGCTCCCGCGAAGCCTCCGAGCAGGACCGCGGCGAGGCGGCTGCGCCCGAGCCTCAGGAACACCAGGGGGATGAGGAGAAGGATGAAGTTGGTCCCCAGCAGATAGGTGAGTATGAACGCCGCCAGCACGCTGAGGCAGAAGAACTCGGCGTACTCGTGCAGGGAACGCTGTTCCGCCTCGGTCTTGACGATCATGTCGGAATCGATATACGTGCCGCATCCGGGACAGAACGGTTCGGTCCCGATCAGTTCCTGTTTGCAGCACGGGCAGAACATGTTTGAAAAGAACTGCGAGTTGGATATATTTAAAAAACGGTGAACATGTTTGGAAGGGGTTTGGCCGGGGATTTTCCCCGGCGTGTAGACTTTTTCAGTTCTTGAGGACGCAGAGACAGTCCACGGCCCAGCAGCCCTGTCCTTCCTTGCCGGCGATGACGGGGTTGATCTCGAGCTCGGTGATCTCGGGGTTCTCGTTGGTGATGAGGACGATCTTCCTGATGATGTCCTTGATGGCGTCGATGTCGCGCTTGGGCAGACCGCGGGCGCCGGCCAGGAGCTTGTAGGCCTTGGTGGAGCCGATCATGTCGTTGAGCTCCTCCTCGGTCATGGGGATGTGCTTCTGGGAGATCTCCCTGAGGATCTCGACGTAGATTCCTCCGAGTCCGAAGGAGACGACGGGTCCGAACTGGGCGTCCCTCATCATGGAGAGGATGACCTCGGGTCCCTCGAGCATCTGCTCGATGGATACTCCGACGATCTTGGCCTTGGGGGCCTTCTCGGAGACGGACTTCATGATGCTGTTGTAGGCGTCCTTGGCGGCCTGTGCGTTCTTGACGCCGACCACGACTCCTCCGACGTCGGTCTTGTGGGCGATGTCGGGGGAGACGATCTTCATGACGACGGGGTAGCCGATCTTGTCCGCGGCTGCGGCGGCGTCGTCTGCGGAGTTGGAGATGGCAGCTCCGGGGACGGGGATGTTGTATGCCTTGAACATCTCCTTGCCCTCTGCCTCGGTGAGGGTGTGGCGGCCCTCTGCGTAGGCCTTGTCGATGAGCGCCTTGACCGCTGCGCGTCCGTCGATCTTGGGGATCTTGAGAGCGGTGGCGGACTGCTCCTTGTTGACGCAGTACTTCCTGAGGATGTCCAGTGCGCGTACGGCCCTGTCGGGAGTGGGGTAGGCGGGGAACTTTCCGTCCCTGAGGATCTGGATGGCCTCCTCGCACTTCTTACCGCCGGCGAAGCAGACGGTGGTGGCGCAGGGGATCTCGTCCATGATCCTGACCAGGAGCTTGGCGACCGAAGTGAGGTCGGCGGTGTCGAGGGGGGATCCCATGACGACGAGTCCTCCGACGGAGGGGTCCTTGATGACCTCGCGGATGGCGACCTCGAAATCGGTGTCGGCGGCGTCTCCGCGGATGTCGATGGGGTTGGTGATTCCGGCGACCTTGGGGAGTCCGGCCTTGATGCCCGCGATGGTCTCGGGGGCGAGCTGTGCCGCGTGGCAGAACTGTGCGTTGTATGCCGCGTCGGCGGACATGACTCCGAGTCCTCCGGCGTTGGTGATGATTCCGATGTGGTCCTTCTTCATGGGGCTGCAGGTGGAGAACACGAGCAGTGCGTCGAAGAACTCGTCGAGGTCGAAGGCCCTGTGGATGTTGAGCTTCTTGAAGACGACGTTGTTGACGGCGTCGGAACCGGCGATGGATCCGGTGTGGGAGGATGCTGCCTTGGAACCGGCGGCGGTCTTTCCGGACTTGAACATGACGATGGGCTTCTTGATGGGCATGTTCTCGACGGCGGCGATGAACTTCTCTCCGTCGCTGATACCCTCGGAGTAGATACCGATGACCTTGGTGTTGGGGTCCTCGGAGTAGTACCTCAGGATCTCGGCCTCGTCGACGTCGCACTTGTTACCGAAGGTGATGAAGTTGGCGAGTCCGACCCCGTTGGAGCAGGTCCAGTCGAGGATGGAGGATCCGACGGCACCGGACTGGGACATGATGGAGATGTTTCCGGCTGCGGGGACCAGGTGGGAGAAGGTGTAGTTGACTCCGTTCCTGACGTTCATGTTTCCGAAGCAGTTGGGTCCGGCGATCCTGATGCCTGCCTTCTTGGCCTCGGCCTGGAGCTCCTTCTCCATCTCGGCTCCCTGGGGGCTGTCCTCCTTGAAACCGGCGGTGAGGATGGACATGCACTTGACGCCGCATGCGGCGCTGTCCTTCACTGCCTGCAGGACGAAGGTGTTCTTGACTGCGACGACGGCGAGCTCGATGGGCTCCTTGACGTCGGTGATGTTGGCGTAGGCTTTGAGGCCCATGATCTCCCCGCCCTTGGGGTTGATGGGGTAGAGCTTTCCTTTGAAGCCCGCGTTGAGCATGTTCTTTACGAGCATTCCGCCGAGTTTGGTCTCATCGTTGGATGCACCGATGATGGCTACAGACTTGGGGTTGAAGAATTCCTGCATGTGGGCGAGAATTCCGTCATATATTATAAAGGTAACCTATGGGCTGTGGAATTCGTAAATTTTATCGTGGAATTTCTACGAATTTCGTAGAAATACTGCCATTTTTGCATCCAAATCGATGAATTCCGTCAAAAAACGAAGCGATATGCTATTATCGAACACGAAATCCGACGATAGACGTACCCAAACTATCTAAATACAGGGTGCGATAAGACGTCCGACCGTTCTGACAGAGGGGCGCGATACATGAACGCCATATGTACGGGGCGGCCGACAGCGGTCCTGATCCCAATTCTTTTGGGGCACTCGCGGTAGCAGCGGCGTGACGCCGCCGGCGATGACCGGGAGCCAACGCAGGATCCGACACATACCCCCGCCGTAAGTCAGTGCCCGGAGGCCCGCGTCACCGCGGGACGATGATAAGGTGTGTTAGCGGCCGGGGGACAGGTTCTCCCCGCCTTTCGGCGACCCTCCCCCTCGCTTCTGGTTTCAGGCGTAGGCGCACCTGGTCCTCAGCCATCCCACGGCTTCGCTCTTGGTGGGGAACCTGTCCTCGTACCCGTAGTACTCGTCCTCGTGCATGTTGCCGTCGGGGTTGTAGCCGACCACGATATGGCACAGCTCGTGGTAGAGGCAGTAGTCGAGCACGTAGTCTGGCACATCGTCGTTGTCCAGTCTCTCGGAGACGGCGACCACCCTCATCAGGACGGAGCAGTGGCCCATCTTCTGGCTGCCCTCCATCTCCCAGGTGAGGATGACGGATGGGTCGTAGGGTATCAGTCCCGCGCCCACGAGACGGTCGTAGGAGTCCTGCAGGTTCTTCGACTTGCCCTGCACGGTGTTCAGGTACTGGGGGCACCTGCTCATGTAGACGTGGCTCTTGCTCCTGCTGAAGTCGGGGGCGGTGATCCACTCGAGAAGCTCGGTGGAGTATTCGCCCTCGCCGCCGCTGAGCCTCTTGAAGAGGGAGCGTGCGAGTCCCTCGAGTGCCCTGTCGGGAGCGTCCATCAGATAGTCGGAGATCTTGAAGTCGATCCAACCGTAGGAGCGCTGCCAGCGTACCTTCACCTCTGTGAAAGCCATGAACTCAGCCTGCACGGTGTCGTATCTGTACTCCTTTCCGACCTTGCCGAAGATGCTCTTCAGCCTCTCGTTGCTGTCAATCTCATCGATCATTTCGATTCCTCTGCGGTTTTTCCGCAGATTGTGTTTCGAAATCGGGGGATATTTAACCGAAAGATTGCAGTTAGCAGGGTAGCGGATTAATCGGTTATATCGGGGATGCGATACACCTAGCATGAACAAGGATCCCGAACAGCAGAAAGAGATGGAGAGAAGGCTCGCCGAGGAGGAGAAGTTAGTGGGCCACGTTCCCGTGGTGCACCAGATACTCTCGGACAGGCCCGACATGCTGCTTCCGAACCTCGACACCAGCGAGTCGATCTTCGCCGGCGAGAAGGTGCTGCCCCACAAGGTGAAGCACCTCGTAGCGCTGGGAGCGGCCGTGGCCGGCGGAAGCCCCTATTGCATTAGAGCTCAGATGGAGAACGCCAGGATGTTCGGCGCCACCGAGGACGAGATCCTGGAGGCACTCCAGATCGCCTCGTACATGGGCCTGACCAGGGGCCAGTCGATATCGTTCCGCGTGTTCGCCGACGTGTTCGGGAAGGAATACACCGAGTAACCTTTCGGGAAGTGTCACTATAAATATGTAAGTAGCTTTCCCTCTCTCATGGTTACCATAACCGCAGAAGCAGAGAAGTTCATCGACGAGCTCCTCGAGAAGAACCAGAAAGTAGGATGGGGAATCAAGGTCTACCTCTCCGGCTACGCATGCTCCGGACCCCAGTTCGGAATGTCCTTCCAGCAGGGCGCCAAAGAGGGAGAGAAGATCGACAACAGCGCCAAGAGCTTCGAGATGTACTACGACGAGGAGACCGAGAAGGCCCTCGACCAGTGCGTCATCGAGTTCGTCGACGACCCCAACTTCGGAACCGGTCTGTCCATCCGCAACCCCAACTTCAACGGTTGCGCATCCTGCGGCGGCGGTTGCGGAGGCAACTGAAACTAACAGGTCTGGGTATATACCCGGACCTTCCTTTCCTTTTGATTCTCACTTTCGGGCATCCCCCTCTTTTCTTTAAATACCGACACTCCATCACGGCAGTATGGAGTACGTTTCCCAGCCGGGCATCGTTCCGGACCGGATCGAGAGCCGCAGGTACCAGGTGAACATCGCCCGGGCCTGCCTGAGGGAGAACACCCTCGTGATCCTGCCCACCGGACTGGGAAAGACCGCGGTCGCCCTCATGGTGGCCGCCGAGGTCCTCGCCAAGGGGAGGAAGGTGCTCATGATGGCCCCCACCAAGCCCCTGGTCGATCAACATCGTTCATTCTTCGGGGAGAATCTCTCCGACGCCAGGGTCGGGGAGATGAACGGCCTCATGTCCCCCGCCAAGAGGGCGGAGGTGATGGCCTCCTGCGATTTCATCGTCTCGACCCCGCAGACCGTCTCCAACGACCTGGACAATGCCGTCTACAATCTCGATGATTTCGGCCTCGTGATCTACGACGAGGCCCACAGGGGGACCGGGAACTATGCGTACGTCTCGGTGGCGGGATACGTTCCGTCCAAGACCATCTCGATGGGGATGACCGCCTCCCCCGGGTCCGACCCCAAGAGGATAGAGGAGGTCTGCTTCAACCTCGACCTGACCTCCATCGAGGTCAGGACCGAATATGACCCAGACGTGTCGCCTTACGTCCACGATACCTACATCAACCGCATCGCGGTGAACATGCCCCAGGACCTGGTGGACATCTCGAACCACCTGAAGCTCATCCTGAACGAGTACTTCGGGGAGCTCACCAACCTCCATCTCACGAACCCCAACTGGCCCCCTTCCACCAAGCACATGCTCTCCATCGGGAGGACCCTGCAGGCCCGCCTCGCCGACGGAGAGAAGAACAACACGGTGTTCAGGGGACTGACTGTTCAATCTATTTGCATCAAGGTCCTGCACGCCATCACCCTGGCGGAGACGCAGGGTATGTCGGTGCTCCGCGCTTATCTCCGTTCCCAGAACGAGGAGGCGGAGTCCGAGAACGGGTCCCGGGCGGCCAGGGAGCTGGTCAGGCACCGCGACTACCAGAAGGTCTTGGAGATAGCTTCCAAATCCAAGGTGGAGCACCCCAAGATCTCCCGCATCCTCAGCCTCATCAGCCAGATGCTGGACGCCGATCCCGGCAGCAAGGTCATCGTCTTCACCCAATACAGGGAATCGTGCGACGTGCTGGCGGAGAAGATCTCCGTGGTGCCCTCGGCGAAGGTCTGCAAGCTCATCGGCCAGTCCAACGTCGGCCTCAAGCAGAAGGAGCAGATCGACCTCCTCGACAGGTTCCGCGCGGGGGAGTTCAACGTTGTTGTATCGACTTCCGTGGGCGAGGAGGGGCTGGACATCACCAGCACCAACGCGGTGATCTTCTACGAGCCCGTTCCTTCTGAAATACGCACCATCCAGAGGCGCGGAAGGACCGGCAGGAAGAACGACGGGGAGGTCTACGTTCTGGTGGCATCCGGCACCATGGACGAGGTCATGGAGAGCTCGGCCAGGAAGAAGGAGGAGCAGATGAAGGAGCGTCTGGAGAACCTCGGCCGCGGACTGAAGTCCCGCAGGGGACCCACGACCTCCCAGAGGGCCCTCGACGGGTTCTGATTTTATACAGCAAAATGTTACCCTCTGCTATGCAATTCTGCCAGCTCGCGGAGGTCTTCGACCGCCTGGAATCCACCAGCAGCCGTCTCGAGATGACCGACATCCTCTCGGATTTCTTCAGGAAGGTGGAACCCTCCGAGCTCAGGCAGATGATCTACCTCTCCGTCGGGAGGCTCCACCCCGAGTTCTACCCCCAGGAGCTGGGCATGGCCGACAAGCTCGTCCTCAAGGCGATCGCCTCCGTGTCCGGAAGGACCCAGAAGGAGGTCGACGACCTGTGGATCAAACTGGGCGATCCCGGGGAGGTGGCCGAGCAGATGGTCGCCAAGAAGAAGCAGATGACCCTGTTCTCCGAGCCTCTGACATTCAAATCGGTGGTGGAGGGCCTTACCCTCATCGAGACCGCTACCGGGAAGGATTCCCAGGACCGCAAGATGAAGCATCTGGCACGTATGCTCCACGACTCCGATCCGGTGGAGGCGAGGTACATCTGCAGGATCGTCACCGGCAGGATGAGGGTGGGTGCGGGGGCCATGACCGTCATGGACGCCCTCGCCACGGCTTTCGCCACCAAGGAGGAGCGCCCCTACATCGAGAGGGCGTTCAACATCACCTGCGACATGGGCCTCGTGGCCGAGACCCTGGCCGCCGGAGGGATGGAAGCGGTCGGGAAGATCGGGGTCGCGGTGGGAAGCCCCGTCAAGGTCATGCTGGCGGAGCGTCTGCGCTCGCTCCCCGACATCATGGACAGGATGGGCGGGAAGTGCGCCTTCGAGTACAAGTACGACGGAATGCGCGTGCAGGCCCACATCAAGAAGGGGGAGGACGGCTTCGTGAAGCTGTACTCCAGGAGGCTGGAGGACCTCACCCACAACTTCCCCGACGTGGCCGATGCCCTGAGGGAACAGCTGAAGGGCACCGAGGCCATCATCGAGGGGGAGTGCGTCGCCTACGATCCCTCCAACGGCTCCCTGCTGCCGTTCCAGAACGTCACCCACAGGAGGAAGAAGCACGGCATGGACAAGGCCGTGGAGGAGATCCCCGTCAAGATATTCATGTTCGACCTGCTGTACATCGACGGCGTCGACTACACCGTGAAGCCCTACTCCGAGAGGAGGGCGAAGCTGAAGGACTCCTTCGCTCCGAAGGAGGAGGGCTTGGACATAGTGGATTACACCACGCAGGCGGTCATCACCGACGAGGACCAGGCCCAGGAGTTCTTCGATAAAGCTATCGCCTCCAAGTGCGAGGGCATCATGGCCAAGTCCCTGGAGGACGTGTCGATATACCGCGCCGGGTCCAGGGGTTTCCTGTGGATCAAGTACAAGAAGGACTACACGCAGGCACTGGTGGACACCTTCGACCTCGCCGTCGTGGGAGCGTTCTACGGCATGGGCAAGAGGGCCGGGGTGTACGGCGCCTTACTGATGGCGGCGTATGACCCAGACACCGGAAGGTTCGGCACCGCCTGCAAGTTGGGAACGGGTTTCGACGACGCATTTTTGGCGGAGCTCCCGAACATGCTCGAGAAGTACCGCAGCGAGAAGAAGCCCTCCTCCCTGGAGGCGGAGATGGTGCCCGACGTGTGGTTCGTCCCCGGAGTGGTATTGGAAGTAACCGCGGCGGACATCAGCATCAGCCCCATCCACACCATAGCGTTCGGATCCATCAAGGAGGATGCCGGTCTCGGACTGAGGTTCCCCAGGTTCACCGGCCGCGTGAGGGACGACAAGACCCCGGAGCAGTGCACCACGTCCGCCGAGATCGTCGAGTTCTACCAGATGCAGGAGGAGAGGGACTCCGACGAATCGGAGCCCTCCGAATCCTGAGTTCCCGTGTCCGCCGCGTGCGAACTTTTATTATATAGCGCGTGTTCGCACAGGACATGCAGATCACCGTTGTAAACGAGAACGAAGACACCGTCAGGCTTTCCCTCAAGGACGTCAACACCACCGTCATCGAGGCCATCATCGACGGCCTCAACAAGGATGCCAACGTCGTTTACGCCAGGTACATCGTGGACCACCCCGACCTCACCGACCCCATGCTGGAGATCAAGATGGCCAAGGGTTCCTACAAGGACGCCCTCCTGAAGGCCAGCAAGGCGTTCGAAGAGTACTTCAAGGCAGTCCAGACCGCCTGATTTTTCATGTCGTTCAGGAAATGCACCACCGCCGAAGCGGACCTCGGCATGCTGTACTACATCAGCGACACCGAGGGCACCGGCGGACGCCTCAAGGCCTGCGCGGAGGATTTCGTCGTCAACGAGATCTCCTCCCTGCCGGAGCCCGCCGAGAACGGCAAATACACCATCTTCAAGGTCACCGCCAGGAACTGGGAGACCAACCGCATGGTGCG
>CADAGG010000039.1 GCA_902787415.1 methanogenic archaeon | reverse complement strand
CATTCGGCCCTAGGAAGAGAGCAAAATCGCAGACGCCTAGGTTAGACTCCTGGCCCGAGATCCAGGGAACCCCTAAGATTCAGGGATTCGCCGGATACAAGGCAGGAATGACCCACGCGTTTGTCGTAGACAAGAGAGCAAAGAGCACCACCTCCGGTATGGAAGTCCAGACTCCCGTCACCGTCGTCGAGGTGCCTCCCATGAAGATCGCAGCAGTCAGGTTCTACGAGTCCGACATCCTCGGCCTCAGGACCGCCGGCGAGGTCTGGGCAGCTGACGTCGACCCCCTGCTTGACAGGAGGGTGAACGTCCCCAAGAGGGCAGCCCCCGACTTCTCCAGGTTCGACAACATCGACGTCGACGACGTCCGCGTCCTCGCATACACCCAGCCCAAGCTCGTGAGCGGAGTCCCCAAGAAGGTCCCCGACCTCATGGAGCTCAGGATCGGCGGAGGTTCTATCAGCGAGAGGATCGAGTACGCCAAGACCATCCTCGGAACCGAGGTCACCGTTACCGACTTCGCCCCCGAGGGAGCAATCATCGATGTCATCGCCATCACCAAAGGAAAGGGATTCCAGGGAGCCACCAAGAGGTGGGGTATCAAGCTGCTTTCCCACAGGAACAGCAAGCACCGCCGCGGAATCGGTAACCTTGGTCCCAAGAGGCCTGGATACGTTAGGTCCACCGTGCCTCTCCCCGGACAGATGGGATACCACCAGAGGACCGAGCTCAACAAGAAGATCATCAAGGTCGGAACCGACGGAAAGGAAGTCAGCCCCAAGGGCGGCTTCATGAACTACGGAGAGGTCAGGAACACCTACGTCCTCATCAAAGGATCCGTTCCCGGACCCACCAAGAGGCTCATCAGGTTCAGGGACGCCACCAGGCTGCCCAAGAAGGCAGACACCGGCGCCGCTGAGGTCACCTACGTCTCGACCGAATCCAAGCAGGGAGCATGATTAAAATGACCACAACCAACGTTTATTCCGTTAAGGGAGAGGTCTCTGGCACCATCGAGGTCCCCGCAGCATTCAACACCGAGTACAGGCCCGACATCATCAAGAAGGCCATCCTCGCCGCAGCCGCCAACAAGAGGCAGGCATACGGACCCAACCCCCTCTCCGGTATGAGGCACTCTGTCAGCACCTGGGGTAAGGGACGCGGTGTCGCACGTGTACAGCGTCTCCACGATGGAAGGAGAGCAACCCAGTCACCCAACAACGTCACCGGAAGGAGGGCACACCCCCCGAAGGTCGAGAAGATCTGGGAACAGAAAGTCAACAAGAAGGAACTGAGGATCGCCCGCCTCTCCGCACTCGCTGCAACCGCATGCGCAGACTGCGTCAAGGCCCGCGGACACAAGTTCGACGACAAGGTCACCTTCCCTGTCGTTGTCGACGACGCCCTCAACGACGTCAAGACCGCAGCAGAGGTCATGGCCCTCTTCGACGCAATCGGAATCGGATACGATGTCGAGCGCGCCAAGGACGGAACCAAGATCCGCGCAGGAAAGGGAAAGATGAGGAACAGGAAGTACAGGACCCCTGTATCTGTTCTTATTGTAGTATCTGACAAGGACAGGACCGCAGCCGTATTCAAGGGCGCCAACAACCTCCCCGGTGTCGAAGTCGAGGAGATCAGCACCCTGAACACCAGCCTGCTCGCTCCCGGAGGAGACGCAGGAAGGCTCACTGTCTACACCAAAGCCGCAATCGAGAAGATCGGAGAGTGGACCGAATGAAGCAGAGCGACATTCTCGTAAGGCCGTACGTCACTGAGAAAGCCCTCAACCTCATGGGCGGAACCGCTGCCCAGGGCTACAAGGACGGCAACAAGATCGAGTTCATCGTCAACAGGGACGCAGACAAGGCAGACATCAAGGCCGCCTTCGAAGAGCGCTTCGAAGTCAAGGTCGAGCGTGTCTGGACCAGAATCCAGAAAGACGGCAAGCACGCCATCATCAAACTCGCAGAGGGCTACTCTGCCGAGGACGTGGGCATGAGGGTCGGAGTATTCTGAGGTGAAAATATGGGAAAAAGATTGATACCGCAGAGGAGGGCCCGCGGAGGCTCTCACTACCGCTCCCCGTCCCACAGGCACGTGGATGACATCAGGATCCCCCACTACGAAGCGGAAGGAACCATCAAGGACCTGATCCAGGCTCCCGGAAGGACCTCCCCTCTCGCAGTCATCGACTTCGAGGGAAAGAAGAGCTACCAGCTCGCAGTAGAGGGTACCAGGGTAGGTCAGAAGATCTCCCTCGGCGGAGAGGTTGTCAAGGCAGGAAACATCCTGACCCTCGCCAACATCCCCGAAGGAACTCTCGTCCACAACGTCGAGGGACAGCCCGGAGACGGAGGAAAATTCGTCAAGACCGCAGGAACTTCCGCGCTCGTCGTGAGCAGGGGTAAGGTCGTCGTCCTTACCATGCCCTCCGGAGAGCTCAAGGAGTTCAACCCCAACTGCCGCGCCGTCATCGGTGTCGTCGCAGGAGGAGGAAGGATCGACAAGCCCCTCGGAAAGGCAGGAAAGAACTACCTGACCCTGAGGTCCAGGTCCGTCGCAAACAAGAAGACCAAGGGAGTTGCAATGAACGCAGTCGACCACCCCAATGGAGGAGGAAGCCACCCGCACGTCGGAGGCCCCAACTGCCATGGAAGGAACGCACCTCCGGGACAGAAAGCCGGATTCATTGCGCCTAAGAAGAAAGTTAAGAGGAAGTGAGCTCAATGGCAAAGAAAATCATGGGATCCGCAAAAGCTTCCAGGAGAAAATCCAGGAAGAAGGCATCCGCAATCCAGGCTAGGAGGAAGAAGGAGTTCATGTTCCGTGGATACAACATGGAACAGCTCCGTGCTATGCCTTTCGACGAAGTCCTCGAGCTCCTGCCCTCCAGGTCCAGGAGGACCTACCTCCGCGGACTGAACTACGAGCAGCAGCTCGTCTACGACAAACTGAACGCTGACGAATTCGAGGGAGTCATCAGGACCCACCGCAGGGACCTCCCCATCCTCCCCAAGTTCGTCGGAAAGACTGTGGCGATCTACAACGGAAAGGAATTCGTCGAGGTCGAGATCAAACCCGAGATGATCGGATGTTTCCTCGGCGAGTTCGTCATGAACAGGAAAGAACCCGCTCACTCCGGACCCGGAGTCGGTGCTACCAGGTCTTCGAAGTTCATGCCGCTTAAGTGAGGTGTTTGGATATGGCTATCAACAAAGGTTACACCACTGTTTCTGACCCCGACACCTCCGCCAAGGCACTGACCAAGGAGCAGCCCATCTCCCCCAAGTTCGCACGCGAAGTCGCATGCGCAGTCAAGGGAATGACCGTTCCCCAGGCACAGGCCTTCCTCGAGAGCGTCATCGCAAAAGAGACCCCTGTCAAGCTCAGGAGGTACAACAAGCGCGTCTCCCACAAACAGGGAGTCGGCCCCGGAAGGTACCCCGTCAAAGTCTCCAAGGCCATCCTTGCCACCCTCAACAGTGCGGCGGCAAACGCTGACTACAAGGGACTCGACTCCGCGAGCATGGTGATCACCACCATCACCACCTCCAGGGGACAGGTCATTCCCGGTCACATGCCCAGGGCACAGGGACGTGCCACTGAGTGGAACCAGGACACCGTAAACATCGAAATCATCATCTCGGAGGTTGAGTGAAATGGCATCGGAGAGAAAATTCGTTGCAGAGAACGTCCGCAGGGTCCTGCTCAAGGAGTACCTCATGAAAGAGGTCTCCCGCGCTGGATTCGGAGGACTCGAGGTTCAGAGGACCCCCCTCGGAACCCGCGTACTCCTGACCACCGAGAGGCCCGGACTCGTCATCGGACGCCGCGGTCAGACCATCAAGAACCTGACCACCGTCATCGAGGAGCGCTTCGGCTTCGAGAACCCCCAGATCGAGGTTCAGGAAGTCAAGGACGTCTCCCTTAACGCACAGATCATGGCAGAGAAGCTCGCCTTCTCCCTCGAGAGGGGCTGGCACTTCCGCAGGGCCGGACACGCAACCCTCAGGAGGGTTATGGACGCCGGTGCCCGCGGATGCTACATCATCCTCGCCGGAAAACTGAGCGGACAGAGGCACAGGACTGAGAAGTTCAAAGAGGGATCCATCAAATACTGTGGAGACCCCAAGATCCAGTTCGTCAAGCACGGATTCGCCGTCGCCACCCTCAAGATGGGTGTCATCGGTGTCACCGTCGAGATCATGGAAGGCGATTCCAAGCTGCCCGCCGAGATCAAGGTCGTCGGCAAGGACGTCGCCGCAGAGAAGTTCCCCGACCTCTTCAAGGTCGAGGCAGCTTCCCAGGTCAAGGAGGAGTGAAGATGGCAGCACTGAAGATCGCTGACATCAGGAACATGTCCGCCGAGGAGCGCAACGAGAAGCTCAAAGAGCTTCGCAACGAGCTCATGCACGAGAGGGGAGTCTCCGCTATGGGAGGCGCTCCCTCGAGCCCCGGCATCATCCGCTCCATCAGGACCAGCATCGCCCGCATTCTGACCGTACAGAAGGAGGAGGAGAAGCTCTGATGTCTGAGATCTGCCCTAAATGCGGCCTGCCGAAAGAACTGTGCATGTGCGAGGAGATCGCACGTGAGCAGCAGAGCGTTAGGATCTCTATCGACAGCCGCAGATACGGAAAGACCGTAACCGTCATCGATGGTATCGACGGGAACGACATCGACATCGCCGACCTCGCCAAGACTCTCAAGAGCAGATGTGCGGCCGGCGGTACCTGCAAGGATGGACGCATCGAACTCCAGGGCGATCACAAGAAGAAAGTGAAAGCCGTCCTGGAGGAGATCGGTTTCCGTACCGAAGTAAGGTAAGCGAGATGAACAAGAGCGATATCATGAGATCTGAACTCATAGGCCTCGACGTGCTTGTGCTGTCAGCGCCGTTCTCCGGAATTTCCGGCAGAGTGGTCGACGAAACCAAGAACACGTTCACCATAGAATCGGCCGGAACTGAGAGAATGGTCCCTAAGTCGGGGAATGAGTTCAGGTTCACGTATCACAACGAGCAGATAGACATTGAAGGAAGCAAGATCCTTCACCGACCTGAGAACAGAATGAAAAAGGTTAGGTGAGAATACTATGACAGCAAACGTTAGAAACATCGGAATCGAGGTCGCCGCTCCCGAGGGCGAGTGCAGCGACCCCAACTGCCCCTTCCACGGAACCCTTTCCGTCAGGGGACAGATCATCGACGGAGTCGTAGACGCAGTCAAGATGAACAAGACCGTCATCGTCAAACGCGACTACCTCCAGTTTGTGAACAAATACGAAAGGTACCAGAAGAGGTCCGCCAGGTACGCAGCCCACGCCGCGCCCTGCCTCAACCTCAAGGTTGGCGACTCCGTCAAGATCATGGAGTGCAGGCCCCTCTCCAAGACCGTTGCCTTCGTGGTAATCGAGAAGAAGGAGTGAGCAGAGATGAAGGGAATCGCAGGAACTCAGACCCGCGGACTCCAGCAGCAGTCCGAGCTCACCGTCATCGACAACACCGGTGCCAAGGTGATCGAGATCATCACCGTCCCCGGATACCACGGAGTCGCAAGGAGGAGCCCCAAGGCAGCAGTCGGTGACATGGTCATCGCATCTGTCAAGAAGGGAACCCCCGCCATGAGGAGGCAGATCGTCTTCGCAGTCATCGTCCGCCAGAGGAGGCCCTTCAGGCGCCCCGACGGAACCATGGTGTTCTTCGAGGACAACGCCGCAGTCATCGTGACTGACACCGGAGAGACCAAGGGAACCGATATCAAAGGCCCTGTTGCAAGGGAAGCAGCCGACAGGTGGCCCAGGATTGCCGCCACCGCCAGCACTATTGTTTGAGGTGAGATGAATGGTAAGCAGCAAAGCAAGGGTTCAGAGGAAAGCTCAGGCTAACGCCCCTGCCCACGTAAAGAGAAAGATGCTCTCCGCACACCTCAGCAAGGACCTTGCAGAGAAATACGGAAAGCGCACCGCAAGGGTTTGCGTCGGTGACACTGTCGCCGTCCTTCGCGGTGAAGATGACGTCCGCGGAACCGAGGGAAAGGTCGTCGAGGTTTTCACCAAGACCGGCCGCGTCTCCATCGAGGGCGTTACCATCAAACAGGCAGACGGAACTGCCGTGGCGCGCCCCATCCACGCGTCGAACCTCGTGATCACCAAACTGAATCTCGAGGATTCCCTGAGGGCTGAGGCTCTCGGAAAGAAGAAGGAGGCTGCAGAATGAGCGACCACATGAAGAGACTTGCCATGCCCAAGACATGGCCCATCCCTAAGAAGGTCCACCTGTGGGCAACCAAACAGAGCGCAGGAGCACACTCCGTCGACTCTTCCATGCCCGCAGCCATGATCCTCAGGGATATGCTGAAAGTCTGTGACACCGCCAAAGAGGCAAAGAAGATCATCGCCGCCCGTGACCTCATCGTCAACGGAAAGGCCGTCAAAGACGCCAAGGCACCCGTCGGACTGATGGATGTTGTCTCCCTCCCCAAGAGCGGAGCCAACTACCGTGTCCTTCTGACCAGCAAGGGAAAGCTGACCCTCGTCCCCATCACCGCGGACGACGCCAGGTGGATCCTCTGCAGGATCGAGAACAAGACCAAGGTCGCAGGCGGAAAGATCCAGCTCAACCTGTCCGGCGGAAGGAACGTCCTCCTCGACGAGAACAAGTACAGCACCGGCGACAGCGTCAAGCTCTGCCTCGAGACCAACAAGATCGTCGCAGACTACCCCCTCGCCGAGAACGCAGTCGTGCTCGTCATCTCCGGACGCCACATCGGTGCCGTCGAGACCGTCGACAAGTACACCGTCGTCAACAGGCCCACTGAGAACACCATCACCTTCAAGGACAACTCCGAGACCGTGAAGAAGAACGTCTTCGTCATCGGCAGCGGAAAGTCCGAGCTCCCGGAGGTCTCCGAATGAGCGAGAACCCCATGAGGGCACTCCGTGTCGAGAAGGTCACCGTCAACATCGGTGTCGGCGAGGCAGGAGAGAAGCTCGTCAAGGCTCAGAAGGTCCTTGAGATGGTCACCAACCAGAAATCTGTCCAGACCATCTCCAAGACCGTCAACAGGGATCTGGGAATCCGTGTCGGAATGCCCCTCGGATGCAAGGTCACCCTCCGCGGAGAGGAGGCCGAGGCCTTCCTCAGGAAGGCCCTCAGCATCAGGGAGAACAAGGTCTATGTCTACTCCTTCGACAAGGAGGGTAACATGTCCTTCGGTATCTCCGACTACACCGACTTCGAAGGTATGAAATACGACCCCGAAATCGGTATCTTCGGAATGGACGTCAACGTCGTCATCCGCAGGGTTGGCGGCTGCCGTGTCGAGAGGAGGGCCCTCCTCAGCAGGAGGATCCCCAAGGAGCACCGCGTCCAGAGGGATGAAGCAATCCAGTTCGTGAAAGACAAATTCAGCGTAGAGGTGGTTGAGTGAAACCTAAGAAACAGTTCGGAAGGCAGGTCGGCTGCGACCGCTGTGGCCGCAGGCGCGGTATTATTAGGAAGTACGGAATGCACCTTTGCCGCCAGTGCTTCAGGGACATGGCCCCAGAGCTGGGCTTCAAGAAATATTCGTGAGGTGAACAGAAATGCAGAGCGATCCACTTAACGACGCAATGTGCGTGATCAAAAACGCTTCCCTCAACGGAAAGGCGGAATGCGAAATCGCACCCTCGTCCAAACTTATCGGCCGTGTGCTCAAAGTAATGCAGGACTACGGATACATCAACCAGTTCGAGTACATCGAGGATGGAAAGGCTGGAAAGTTCCGCGTCCTTCTCAAAGGAGCAATCAACGACTGCGGCGTCATCAAGCCCAGGTACTCCGTGAAAGTCACTGACATCGAGAAATACGAGGCCAGGTACCTTCCTGCCCAGGATTTCGGTGTACTGATCTTCACCACTACCGACGGTGTCGTCGCACAGGCCCGTGCCAAAGAACTTGGCATCGGCGGAAAACTACTTGCCTACGTGTACTGAGGAATGAACAATGACATTTGCAGGGATAATCGAAAGCCGCATCGCCATACCCGATGGGGTCACCGTCACTATGGACGGGAACACCTTCAAGGTCAAAGGACCTAAAGGTGAATTGAGCAGAAACTTCTCGCACCCCCGCGTGAATGTAGTCGTCGCTGACGGCGAGGTAGTCGTCAGCTGCGAATACCCGAGAATCAAAGACAAAGCCATGGTTGGTACCTTCCACGCTCATGTGAGGAACATGATCAGGGGAGTCACCGAGGGCTACACCTACCAGTTGAAGATCGTCTTCAACCACTTCCCCCTTAAGGTTGCAGTCAACAAGAAGGAGAAGAGGGTCGAGGTCAACAACTACATGGGAGGCCACGCCACCCGTTACGCCAACATCATCGGAGACGTCGACGTCAAGATCGCCGGATCCGATGTCACTGTCACCGGTATCAACATAGAGGATGTCGGACAGACCGCGGCCAACATCGAGCGCTCCACTATGAGGGGCGGATTCGATAAGAGGGTATTCGAGGATGGAATTTACATCGTCCACAAATCTCACAAGGTGAAAGAATGAGCGTTAAAGAGTTCAAGGACCTTCCCGGCTTCAAGGATGCCAACGTCGCAGAGCTTGAATCCATCGGAATCACCTCTGTCGAGCAGCTGAAGGACGCTGTAAACGACGAGGAGAAGTCCAAGCAGATCATCAAGACTCTCTCCGGTGTCGGACCCAAGACCGTAGAGAACTGGAAGGATGCATTCGAGTCCAAGGAGGCCGCCAAGGCAGCCAAGACCGAGGCACCCAAAGCTGAGGTCGTTGAGGCCGGCGCATACACCGTCGAGCCCAAACCCGAGCTCAGTGAGGAACAGATCGATGCACTCGCCAAGAGGGCTGTCATCTCCGGCAACCGCCCCGCCTTCAAGAGGCAGGAGTGGTTCAGGTACCAGAAGCTCGGCGAGGCATGGAGGAGGCCCAGGGGAATCCACTCCAAGATGAGGAGGGGAATGAAGAGGAGGCCCCCGATGGTCGAGATCGGATACGGCGGACCCGCCCTTGTCAGGGGACTCCACCCGTCCGGATTCGAGGAAGTCATGGTCTACAACATTGACGGACTCGAGGACATCGACCCCAAGACCCAGGCAGCCCGCATCGGCGGAACTGTCGGAGTCAAGAAGAGAATCGCTATCGAGAACAGGGCAAAGGAGCTCGGAATCCGTGTGCTCAACAAGATGCCTACCACTGATTACAAGAGGAGGGCCTGAACATGTCCGACCTTAAGAACCAGAGGAGGCTTGCAGCCGAGATCCTTAAGTGCGGTGAGAACAGGGTCTGGATCGACCCCACCAAAGAGGAGGAGGTCCAGGACTGCATCACCCGCGGAGACATCCGCAACGCCATCGAGTCTGGCATGATCAAGGCCAAACCCAAGGCGGGCACGTCCAAAGGTAGGATAAGATACGCAGCCAAACAGAAAGCCAGCGGCAAGCGCAAGGGACCTGGAAGCAGGAAAGGAACAGCAAACGCACGCGTTCCGTCCAAGCGCGCATGGATCGCGACCATCAGGCCCATCCGCGACGAGCTCAAGCAGCTCCGCGAGTCCGGCAAGATAGCAGCACATGATCGCCGACGGCAACCTGAAAGAGGAGGAGATCTGATGGCTACAGGACCTAGATACAAAGTTGCGTTCCGCAGAAGAAGAGAAAGCCGTACTAACTACTACACCAGGAAGAAGCTCCTGGCCAGCCACGAGACCCGTGCCGTAGTTAGAAGGTCCAACAAGAACATCACCGTCCAGTTCGTGGACTTCACCATGACTGGCGATGTAATCGTAGCCGCAGCCGACACCAAGGAATTCAAGGCAATGGGCTGGGAGAACTCCTGTTCCTCCGTCCCCGCAGCCTACCTCGTCGGCTACGCAGCTGGCCTCAGGGCCAAGAAAGCCGACATCGAGTACGCAGTGCTCGATCTCGGAATGCAGAACCCCCAGCACGGCGGAGTCCTCTTCGCGGTCGCCAAGGGAATGATCGATGCCGGACTGGAAGTCCCCTGCAGCGAGGATGTACTCCCCGACGAGGACAGGCTTCTCGGAAAGCACATCGACGACAAGATCGAAGCTGACGTAAACAGCATGAAACAGAAACTGGAGGCTGAGTAAAATGGTTGACTGGGTACCTAAAACCAGGCTTGGACACATGGTCCTCAACGGAGAAGTCACCACTATGAGCGAAGCTCTGGCAACCAAACTGCCTCTGCGTGAGCCCGAGATCGTCGACATTCTCCTCCCTGACCTGCAGGACGAGGTCATCGACCTCAACATGGTCCAGAGGACCACCGACTCCGGAAGGAGGGTCAGGTTCGCAGTCACCTGCATCGTTGGAAACGGAGACGGTTTCATCGGTGTCGGACGTGCAAAAGGAAAAGAGGTCGGACCTTCCATCAAGAAGGCAATCGACAACGCAAAGCTCAACATCATCGAGATCAAGAGGGGCTGCGGTTCCTGGGAATGCGGCTGTGGATCCGTCCACTCCCTGCCTTTCGAGGTAGTCGGCCGTTCCGGATCCGTCACTGTCTACCTCCGCCCCGCACCCCGCGGTATCGGACTGGCAGTCGGAGACGTCGCCAAGAGCCTGCTCACCCTCGCCGGTG
>CADAGG010000038.1 GCA_902787415.1 methanogenic archaeon | reverse complement strand
TAACAATGCCACTGTGGCTCAGCGGTAGAGCATCGGTTTCGTAAACCGGTGGCCGGGGGTTCGAATCCCTCCAGTGGCTCCACTTCTTCATACGGATTTCAACTGACCCAGATATGCGTTTTCAGTCGCACTGGTACTTCTTGTCGGGGTCCTCGATATCTTTGATGAGGTACTGGTTGACGATCTTCACCGCGCAGAGGTCGCCGCACATGGAGCAGCCGTCCTTCTCCTCGGTGCAGCCGCGGGCGCGGTATCTCCTGGCGGTCTCCTCGTCGAGGCAGACGTCGTACATCTCGTCCCAGTCCAGTGCCTTCCTGGCCCTGGCCATGCGGTCGTCCAGCTCCTTGCCCCTTCCCTTGGCCAGGTCGGCGGCGTGGGCGGCGATCTTGGAGGCGATGACACCCTGTTTCACGTCCTCCTCGTCGGGGAGGGAGAGGTGCTCGGCGGGGGTCACGTAGCAGAGGAAGTCGGCTCCGTTCTGGGCGGCGATGGCCCCTCCGATGGCGCTGGTGATGTGGTCGTAGCCCGGCGCGATGTCGGTCACGAGGGGGCCGAGAACGTAGAAGGGAGCCCCGTCGCAGAGGGTCTTCTGCATCTTCATGTTGGCGGCGATCTCGTCCATCTTCATGTGTCCGGGACCCTCGACCATGGCCTGAACACCTGCCTCGCGGGCCCTCTTGACGAGATGACCCAGAGTCATCAATTCTGAGATCTGTGCCTGGTCGGATGCGTCGTTGATGCAGCCGGGTCTGAAGCCGTCCCCGAGGGACAGGGTGAACTCGTATTTCCTAGCGAGCTCGAGCAGGTAGTCGTAGTTCCTGAAGAGCGGGTTCTCCTCGTCGTTGTGGAGGATCCATGCCGTCAGGAACGATCCTCCCCTGGAGACGACGTCCATGAGCCTGTCGGATTTCTTGATCCACCTGACGGTCTCCTTGGTGATGCCGCAGTGGACGGTCATGAAATCCATACCGTCCTTGGCGTGCATCTCGATGCCCTTGAAGATGTCGTCCTCGGTGAGCTCCACGATGGCGTTCTTCCTCGCGGCGGTGAGTCCCGTCTCGTAGATGGGCACGGACCCCATCATGCGGTCGCAGCGGGAGAGGAGGGTCTTCCTGATGGCGTCGATGTCCCCGCCGGTGCTGAGGTCCATGATGGCGTCGGCGCCGTACTTCAGGGCGATGTCCATCTTGCGGATCTCCGGCTCGATGTCGGGCATGTCGCGGGAGGTCCCGATGTTGGCGTTGATCTTCACGGAGAGGCCCTCGCCGATGGCGGCGGGGACCGGATTATGTACGGGGTTGCAGGGCATGCAGATGCGCCCCGATGCGATACCGTCGCGTACGAACCTCTCGGTGACGCCTTCGGTCTCCGCGATCTTCCTGAACCTCTCGTCCGAGTCCCCTCTCCTGGCCAGCTCCATGATGGTGCCCATATCAATCGTTATAGTATCGTCGTTCCGTATTTCATCCTTATCTAAACGGACGCAGGCTTCTCGCGTGCGAGCGCACGCGTGCGCGCGTATGCGTTATATAAGAGTACTGCATACCCGGAAACAGTAATTTTTCGGAAGGGAAGTTATGGGAAGCGAAGAAGAATACAGGAAGACTGAGGTCTACGATGCGGACAGCATCAAGGCCCTCAAGGGTCTCGAAGCGGTACGCAAGAGGCCCGGTATGTACATCGGGAGCACGGATACCCGCGGTCTCCACCACCTCGTGTACGAGGTCGTGGACAACTCCATCGACGAGGTCATGGCCGGTTTCGCCACCAGGATCAACGTCACCGTCAACAGCGACGGTTCCATCTCCGTGGTCGACGACGGAAGGGGTATCCCCACCGGTGTCCCCAAGGGAGAGACCAAATCCGCCATGGAGCTCTGTCTGACCGACCTGCACGCCGGAGGTAAGTTCGACCAGAACGCCTACAAGGTCTCCGGAGGTCTGCACGGAGTCGGAGTGTCCGTGGTCAACGCTCTCTCCGAGTGGCTCGTCGCCACCGTCAAGAGGGAGGGCAAGATTCACAGGCAGAGCTACAAGTTCGGAGTGCCCGACGGACCCATCGAGGTCATCGGCGAGACGCAGGAGACCGGTACCACCATCACCTTCCTGCCCGACAAGACCATGTTCGAGACCGTCGTCTTCGATTTCGACACCCTGCAGAACAGGTTCAGGAACCAGGCCTTCCTCAACACCAAGGTCACCATCGACTTCGAGGATGCCCGTGTCGGCAAGAAGGAGGTCTACCACTACGACGGAGGAGTCAGCGCCTTCGTGAAGTTCCTCAACAAGGCCAAGACCCCCCTTCACCCTGAGCCTATCGTCATCCAGGGAATGAAGACCTTCAACGACCTCAAGGGAAAGCCCGTGGCGGTCGACGTGGACATCGCCATGCAGTACACCGATGGATATTCCGAGGCTGTCGATTCCTTCGTGAACACCGTCTCTACCCCTGACGGAGGAACCCACCTCACCGGATTCAGGACCGCACTCACCAAGACCCTCAACGACTACGGAAAGGAGAACAACCTCCTGAAGGACATCGTCCTCGAGGGAAGCGATACCCGTGAGGGACTGACCGCCATCATCAGCATCAGGATGCCCGACCCCCAGTTCGAGAGTCAGACCAAGGAGAAACTGGGAAGCAGCGTGGCACAGAACGCGGTCTCCACCGTTGTTGCAGAGAAACTCAAGCAGTACCTGGAGGAGAACCCCTCCGTGGCCAAGACCATCCTCGCCAAGGCGGTGCAGTCCTATCAGGGCCGTGAGGCCGCCAGGAAGGCCAGGGACGCCACCAGGAGGAAATCCCTCCTGGAGAGCACCAGTCTGCCCGGCAAGCTCGCCGACTGTTCCGAGAAGGACCCCACCAAGTGCGAACTGTACATCGTCGAGGGAGAGTCTGCAGGAGGCAGCGCCAAGATGGGAAGGGACCGTGCCTTCCAGGCCATCCTGCCTATCAGGGGAAAGATCCTCAACGTCGAGAAGGCCCGTACCGACAAGCTCCTCGACCACGATGAGATCAGGAACCTGACCATCGCCATCGGCGGAGGAATCGGCAAGGAGTTCGACATCTCCAAGATCCGTTACCACAAGATTGTCATCATGACTGATGCCGATGTCGACGGAGCCCATATCGCAACCCTGCTCCTTACCCTGTTCTACAGGCAGATGAGGCCCCTGGTGGACGAGGGATACGTTTACCTCGCCATGCCTCCCCTCTACAGGGTATACAAGGGCAAGACCCAGAAGTACGCCTACAACGATGAGGAGATGCAGAAGTACATGGCCGAGATGCCCGGCGCCAACGTCAGCAGGTACAAGGGTCTCGGAGAGATGAATCCCCAGCAGCTCTGGGAGACCACCATGGACCCCGACCAGAGGATGATGAAGAGGATCCAGATCGCCGATGCGATCATGGCCGACCAGCTGTTCTCCACCCTCATGGGAGACGATGTCGAGCCCAGGAGGGAATTCATCATCGAGCATGCGAACGAAGTCGTGAACCTGGATGTGTGATAGCATGGAAGGAGAAGAGAGGATCATCAACCAGACAGTCGAGAAGGAGATGCAGCGCTCCTACATCGATTACTCCATGTCCGTCATCGTCAGCAGGGCACTGCCCGATGTCCGTGACGGTCTGAAACCCGTACACAGGAAGATCATGTTCGCCATGAGCGAACTCGGCCTCAACTACAACAGGCCCCACAAGAAGTCCGCCACCGTGGTCGGAGAGGTGCTCGGTAAGTACCACCCCCACGGAGACTCCGCAGCCTACGACGCCATGGTGAGGATGGGACAGCCCTTCTCGCTGAGGTACCCCCTCGTCGACGGACAGGGTAACTTCGGATCCGTGGACGGCGACCCGCCTGCAGCTATGCGTTACACCGAGGCCAGACTGTCCAAGATGGCATCCGACCTGCTGCTGGACCTGGACAAGGACACCGTGGACTTCATGGACAACTTCGACGGCTCCCTGAAGGAGCCCTCGGTCCTGCCTTCCAAGTTCCCCAACCTCCTGGTGAACGGTTCCGACGGTATCGCCGTCGGTATGGCCACCAAGATGCCCCCGCACAACCTCAAAGAGGTCTGCGACGCCATCATCTACACCATCGACAACCCCGACACGGACGTAGCAAAACTCATGGAGTTCGTCCCCGGTCCCGACTTCCCCACCGGAGGTATCATCAACGGAATCTCCGGAATCGTGGAGGCCTACAACACCGGAAGGGGCAGGATGAAGGTCAGGTCCAAGACCCACTTCGAGGAGCTCAAGAGCGGCAAGACCTCCATCATCGTCGATGAGATCCCCTACCAGGTCAACAAGGCCGAACTGGTCAAGGCCATCGCGGACCTCGTCAAGAACAAGGAAATCACCGGTATCACCGATCTCCGCGATGAGTCCGACAGGAGGGGAATGCGTATCGTCATCGAACTCCACAAGGATGCTATCCCCGATGTGGTCCTGGAGAACCTGATGAAGAAGACCCAGATGGAGATTACCTACGGTATCATCAATCTGGCACTGGTCAACAACAAGCCCACCCTGCTCGGTCTGAAGCAGCTCATCGAGCACTACATCAACCACCGCCGCAACGTGGTCACCCGCAGGGTCAGGTTCGAGCTGAACGAGGCCGAGAAGAGGTTCCACATCCTGGACGGTCTCATCAAGGCCCTGAACATGCTGGACAAGACCATCGAGCTCATCCGTGCATCCAAGACCGGGGCCGAGGCCAACGAGGGACTGCAGCAGCTGCTGTCCATCGACCAGGTCCAGGCACAGGCCATCCTCGACATGAGGCTGCAGAGACTGACCGGACTCGAGATCACCACCATCCGCGAGGAGTACGACGCCCTCATCATCAAGATGAACGACCTGAAGGACATCCTCGCCAACCCCGTCAGGATCGACGCCATCATCAAGGACGAGCTCAAGCAGATGTCCGACACCTACGGCGACGCCCGCAGGACCGCCATCAACGCCCAGGCCGTCGACGTCAACGCCGAGGACCTCATCCCCAAGGAGGACATGGTCTACACCCTCTCCGATGACAACTACATCAAGAGAATCCCGCTGAGGACCTACAGGCAACAGGGACGCGGCGGAGTCGGTATGACCGGTATGCAGACCAAGGAGAGCGACTTCATGAAGAACATGCTCGTCGCTTCCTCGCACACCTACCTGCTGTTCATCACCAACACCGGACGTATCCTGTGGCTGAAGGGTTACAACATCCCCGAGGGAAGCAGGCAGTCGAAGGGTAAGCCCATCATCAACATGCTGCCCGACCTGCAGCCCGGAGAGTCCATCACTAACATCATCCCCACCAACGAGTTCCCCGAGGACAGGTACATGGTGTTCTGCACCAAGAACGGACTCCTCAAGAAGACCGTGATGAGCCAGTACGGCAACATCCGCTCCAAGGGAATCAAGGCCATCAAGCTGGACGAGGACGACCAGCTCATCGAGACCTGGATGACCGACGGCAAGGACGAGATCATCCTGGCCACCGCCGGCGGTCTCGCCTGCAGGTTCGACGAGGACGACGTCCGCCCCACCGGAAGGGACACCATGGGCGTCAGGGGAATGAACGTGGCCCTGCACGACCAGGTCGTCTCCATGGCCGTCGTGAAGGCCGAGGACCTCCTCCTGACCGTCACCGAGAACGGATTCGGAAAGATCTCCACCGTGGACGACTACCGCAAGACGCACCGCGGAGGAAAGGGAGTCATCACCATCAAGACCACCAAGAAGAACGGTGCCGTCGTCAGCGTCCGCAGGGTCAACGACGACGATGAGCTGATGGTCATCTCCAAGTCCGGAAAGGTCATCCGCATCGCCGTGGACACCATCCGCAAGACCGGACGCAACGCCCAGGGAGTCAAGATCATGGAGCTCAAGGACGACGACGTCGTCGTGTCCATGGTGCCCGTGGTCAAGACCGATTCCGAGGCTCCGGCGGCAGAGACCCAGACGCAGCAGTAAACCTCAAAGGAGGGGTGAAAACCCCTCCCACAACTTTATAATGGTTGAGCAGATAAGGGAGATACAAGCCGCCGTAGCTCAGTTGGGAGAGCGCGTGACTGAAGATCACGAGGTCGCTGGTTCGAGCCCGGCTGGCGGCACCATACTTTTCAACAACGATTCGGCGGAGGCCGCAGGCATAAAGGGAGAGCTGCATGGAAGACGAGAGCCTCGATGAGATCCTGATCGACATCAAGAGCACTGAGCTCACTCTGATGGAGGTCCTTTCGCGCATCGACCAGTACAAGCAGGATCCCCGCTACCAGAACTACGAGATCTTCCTCGACGGCGACCGTTATGCCATCGTGGCGCGCCCCAAGGTGAGGAACAATGGTTTATGAGAAGAGCGGCCGCAGAGGCCGGATGACCATCGGCATCTACAATGCGTACGACCCCAAGACCTTCAGGGAGCCCCACCGCCGCGTCATCGCCCGCGCAGGCGATCTCGCCATGGCCTTCAACATGAATCTGGCACTATTCGGTTTCCCCATTCCCGAGGACCGCCGGACGCCCCTCGAGATCGCCAATTTCATCGCCGGGACCACCAGCATCGGGGCCCACGGGGACAACTTCGTCCAACTGGCCGAACTGGGCCGTTTCCAGACCTTCCCGTTCCCCGCCAAGGGATTCCCCCCGCAGCTCGGGAAGGTCGTCCTCACCACCTGCAAACCCGACACCAAGAAGCAGCTAACCACCGCCCAGCTCGCCGAGCTGGTGGAGAACGGTCAGAGCATCCTGCTGATCTTCGGCATCGGCCCCCACGGTACTCCCAAAGAGGTCCACGGCATGTCCGATATCGACTTCGAGGTCACCGGCGGCAACTTCTCGCTGGAGACCTGCACCGCCCTCGGCGCGGTATGCGGTGCCCTGGACTGCAAGCTGAACAAGTGATCCGGGGCCGGAGCCCCGGTTGAAAAATACCGATCAGTAGTGGTCGTAAGTGAATTTTCCGGGTGCGAAGTAGACTCCGTTACCCTCTTCGACGCGGCCGACGATCTTCGCGTTGGGGTTCTCCTTGGCGATGGCCTCGGCGTCCGCCTCGGGCGCGATGATGGTGAATCCCATTCCCATGTTGAAGGTCTGGTAGATCTCCTGGTCGTCGATGTTTCCGAGTTCCTGGAGGACGTTGAAGATGGGGTTGGGCTTGACGGGGTCGTCGATGGTGTACTTCAGTCCCTTCCTCATGCGGAGGATGTTCCTGAGTCCTCCGCCGGTGATGTCGACCAGTCCGTGGACGGTGTGCTTGGAGGTGATGCCGAGCACCTGTTTCACGTAGATCTCGGTGGGGGTGAGGAGTTCCTTTCCGATGCACTGGGACAGTCCGGGTACGGAGTCGGTGAGCTTGATGTTGTTGGCCTCCACGACCTTCCTCGCGAGGGTGAGCCCGTTGGAGTGCAGACCGGATGCCTGCAGGGCGACGATGAGGTCCCCTTTCTCGCAGGTCTCGCCGGTGATGATCTTGTCCTTGTCGACGACTCCCATGCAGGTACCGGACAGGTCGAGACCGTTGACCATCTCGGGGAGGACGGCGATCTCCCCTCCGACGATCTCCATGTCGGAGAGCTCGGCACCCTTGTTCAGACCGATGCCGACCTGCTGGGTGAGGGCGTCGTCAGGCTTGTCGATGGCGATGTAATCCACGAATGAGATGGGCTGGGCGTTGACGCAGATGGTGTCGTTGACGTTCATGGCGATACAGTCGATTCCGATGGTGTTCCAGATTCCCAGCTCCTCAGCGATGAGGATCTTGGTTCCCACACCGTCGGTTGCCAGAGTGACGTATCTGTCTCCGAAGTCGATGAGACTTGCGAAAAGGCCGGATTTCTGGACCATCTGCCCGAATCCCTTCCTCCTGTAGGTGAGCTCGCCCACCAGGGATCCGATGGAACTCGATTTCTTGTCAATGTTAACTCCAGCTTTTGAGTACGTCCAGCCTGTCGCCATGGTTATCGAAAAAGGGTATGGCCTTAGGCCTATATGTTGGATTCTGTCCTCCTTACGGAGGACAAGGTCTTTTATGAGAGGAGCGGATAGCAAGTGACGTGTCCGATTTGCATGACCGTTGGGTCGCGGAGCGCCGCAGGGAATACTACTACCGTCTAGCGAAGAAGCTGGACTACCGTTCCAGGGCATCCTTCAAACTTCTGCAGATCGACGACCGTTTCGACATCTTCCGCGAGGGCGACTCCGTGGTGGACCTCGGCGCCTGTCCCGGCGGATGGTCGCAGGTGGCCAAGGAGCGCGTCGGCGAGACCGGCCAGGTCATCGGCGTGGACCTCAGGTACATCCATCCTATGGAGGGTGTGCAGTTCATCATCGGCGACATCACCGACGACAACACCATGATCCGCCTTCTCGACATGGTCGGAGGCAAGGTCGACGTCGTCCTCTCCGACATGGCGCCCAACATCGCCGGTGCATATTCCATGGACCATGCCCGTTCCATCGAACTGTGCATGTACGCCGTGGACGTGTGCGACCGCATCCTCAAGAAGAACGGCAAGCTGGTGACCAAGGTCTTCCAGGGCGACCTCCTCGACGGATACATCAGGGAGCTGGAGAAGAGGTTCGAGAAGGTCACCATCCATTCCCCCAAGGCATCCCGTCCCACCTCGTCCGAGGTGTACGTGATCTCCACCGGGTTCCTGGGTCTTCACAACGTGAAGCCCAAGAAGCTCGAGAAGGAGGACTCCAAACCCGAGTTCTCCGCCAAGGGCAGCAATTTCTGATCAGTCCCAGAACTGTTTGGTGCGGGCGTAGTTGATCTCCGATGCCATGATGTCGCGAAGCAGGCTATCCTCGTCGGCATGCATCTTCGCGAGGATCCTCGCGGCCACCTCGGGTCCGATCCCCCTCCCGGCGAGGACGAGGGCGGCTCCGCCGCCGTAGGAGTTGACGAGGTTGGCGTTCTTCAGGATGCGTTTCTCCAGGTTCTTCTGCACCGGGTCCTTCCTGCCGTTGCCGTAGTCCTTGATGGAATCCCTCTCGTAATCCTTCAGCAGGGCGATCATGAAACCTCCGCACTGGGGGCAGGTGAACTTCCGGGGCGCGCTGCCGACCCTGACGCGGCGCTGGTTCTTGCAGCGGATGCAGGAGGCGAAGAGCACCTCGTCCTCCAGCCTCTTCTTCATCGCGGCGAGGATGGCATGGTCGGCGCGGGCGGGCTGCATGAGCTCCCTGGTGGCGGTGATGCCCTCGAGACCGATGTGGGAGATGCCTCCGCTGACCACCTTGATCTTCCCTTCGGAGATCATCCTCAGCACGAGTTCGGTGTTCTCGATGTCCAGATCCTCGGAGAGCACCTTGTTGACGGCGTCCCGGTAGGCGGGGGTGTCGCGGTGGATCTCGAACAGCTTCCCGTAGTTGATGTAGCGGCGGTCGGCACCCTTCTCGATGATGCCGAACTTCTTGGCGACGTTCATGAACCTCCATTTCAGATAGGATGAGTTCAGCACGGTGAGCCTGCAGTATGC
The DNA here is from genome assembly GCA_902787415.1 of methanogenic archaeon. Classification (GTDB taxonomy): domain Archaea; phylum Thermoplasmatota; class Thermoplasmata; order Methanomassiliicoccales; family Methanomethylophilaceae; genus Methanomethylophilus. The sequence goes on along the minus strand of CADAGG010000038.1, from coordinate 267 downwards.
TTCCACGGTCCCGGGTTTGAGGCTGTTGAACGTCTCGATGATCAGGTTCTTCTCCAGGTTGCGGGGCAGCTCGATGATGATGCGGTAGGGGTCGGTGCTTATTCCGACACTCTCCCCGATGCGGGCCATGAGCAGCACGGAGATGATCTTGGAGAGGGTGTCGTTGACCCTGCTGCCGAAGCAGCAGTTGATGATCGCCAGCCTGTCGCCGGTCTCCACCGTCACGGTGATGTCGGTGGGCATGACCCACTTCTCCTCCTGGTCGTG
>CADAGG010000037.1 GCA_902787415.1 methanogenic archaeon | reverse complement strand
ATTGGACATGAGACGTTTGCCGTCGCTGATGAGGTCTGTGGGACCTTTCAGGAGAATCGTGCACCCGATGACGTTGGCACGGATGTACACATCATCCTCCTTGCCGCCGATCCTCTCGTATTCCTTGTGATGAGGGGTGAGGATAACGTAACGGTGGGGAGCCTTGTACTTCTTTCCGAGCGCATTGAGCCCGTCGGCATCAATAACCATGGGGACGCTGCATTCTTTCGCGAACGCTTTGACGAACTCCACCGTCTCCGGATCGGTTCCGATGCCTGGCCCGATCAGAACACAGCCGCATTCGACGGCCAGATCGGATAGCTCTTCGAAATGGGACATCCTGAAATGGTCGCCGTCGACCTTGTGGATCATGATGGTGGGGTTGGTGCATGCGATCTCGTGGTAAACCGATTCGGGTGCTGCCACCGTGACCAGGTCGGTACCCACACGGAGTGCGGCCATGGCCGCCAGAGCGGGGGCGCCGAAGTAAGGTCCGCCCCCGATTATGAGGAGGCGTCCGTTGAGCCCCTTGTGGCTGTCCTTCTTCGGTACTGGATATCTGAGGAAGTCCCCCGGGCCGGTCTGTTCCGAGGCCTCCTCGGGCATGCCGATGTTCAGGACCACGATCTCTCCGCAGTTACTGCGGTCCATGGATTCCTTCACATCGTGGAGTGTGAGCGTTATGTCCGGACTGAACCGGCAGCTGGAACCGAATCCTGTGGGCATGTCCACGGAGATCCTCACGCCGTCGAATCCGTCCGAGGCGGATACGAAGTCCCTGTAGTTCTCGCGGAGATCCCCCTTCTGGCCGGTGCCGAGACCGCAGTCCACCAGGACATCGATGTCGGAGAAACCGAATGGGAGCGGCTCGGGCGGGATACCGCTTTTGTCGAGATATCCTTTGACAACAGGCGATTTGATCTTATCGACAGGGTCGATGAGGAACAGACGTACGTTCTCTCCCTTCATCTGGCAGGCGGCGGCGAATCCGTCGCCTCCGTTGTTGCCGTGTCCGCAGACGATGCCGAATCTCTTACCATGGTAGTTCTCGATGAGATAATCGGCGACGGCCTTCCCCGCATTGCCCATGAGGGCCTCCACGGTGACGCCTAGCGCCTCCGCGTTGGCATCCATCACCTTGGCATCAAGGTTGGAGATCATGCTTCAGGCCTGATTCTGAACCAGGATCTTGCCGACCTCGGCGAGGATCTGGGTCTTCTTCATCTTGCCCTTCTCGACCCGGACGCATCCGTTCTTGGCGGCCCAGTTGCCGGGATAGGCTTTGTCCTCATAAATCTCGAACTCGAGGTCGAGGAGGACGGCACCTTTGGCGATCATATCGAGCGAGGGTCTCTCCACGCAGAGCTCCTTGGGGAGCTTCCTGCCCTGTGCGCGGGTACGTTTTGAATCGAAGTATTCGGGCCAGAGCGTGATTGCGGTATCCTCGTCGTATGCCATGGTATCACTCCGGGATATGATGTGAATCCTATAAAGAAGGTGTGAAAAGTGTGGCCCCGGGGGCAGGCCCCGGGAAATGATTTGTTCTTTCCTCAGTTGAGGAGGACTGCGTTGACAGCGCCGACCTGTCCGGGCCTGGAGGTGACGATTGCGTCTCCGAGCTCGGTCTTGATGGTTGCGCCCTTGTTGAGAATGTTACGCTGGACGAAGTTGGGGTCCGAGGGGTTTGCGATAACATTCAGGATCTTGACTTTCTTGACGGTCTGCGTCTTCTTGTCGACGACGTTGGCGAACTCAGCAGCGAGCATTCCGGTCTTGTAGGACTTGCCCCTTCCGCGGTACTGCCTGCGGGTCTCGGTTCCGAGCTTGGTGTACTGCTTTTCCCTGCTGATTTCGAATTTCCTCTTTCCACGTGCGAGGACGAGCCTTCCGCCGGTGGATTTCCTGTTAGATTGACCCTGCCATTGTGCCATGTTAATCGACCCTGCTAATCACGATTTCTATATAAACGTTACCTGGACTTCACGCACCTTCTGGGCCTATGAGCTTCACTGCCACCTGGTCATCCGTGACGGTGATGACCGCAGCGCGCTTATCCATGGCGGGTCCGGGGTTCACGCAGATGGTGCCTCCGATATCTTTGATGCCGTAATCCTCGTGGATGTGTCCGGATAGTGCCAGTACGGGTTTGAACTCGTCGATGATAGCCCTGATCGCCTTGCTTCCAACGGGGACCCCGCTGGGGATGTGGTCCAGGGTGTCGTAGGCGGGGGCATGAGTCATAAGGAGCATGCCCTTCCTGGAGATGGGACGGAGCTTGGCGTCGATCTCCTCCTCGGTGAGCTCGAAGGGGGAGTTGAAGGGCGAGATGTTCCCTCCTCCCAGTCCGGCGATGTAGATCCCGCCGATCTCAATGGACTTCCCGTGAAGGTCCTCCGCCACGGAGGATATCTCCGAAGGGGTATCACGGGGGTCGCAGTTTCCGGGCAGGACAATCTTCCTACCCTTGATACTGCTAAGGATGTCCTTGGCCTGTACGCAGGTGCCCAGGTCGGTGACGTCGCCGAGGTAGAGCAGTGCGTCGGGGGAGTATTCGTCTACTAGGGAGTTGATCCAGGGGATGTTCTCCGTCTTCTGGTGCAGGTCCGTAAGAACCAGGAACTTCATGGGGTGAGAATCTCCCGCTGGGTATTTACCTTTTCCATCCCCTGTATTTATCTCTCAGTTCGTATTCTGTCTATCCGATATGGACTTCGAGGTGTTCCGCGACAGGGAGGAGACCGGCAGGTACATGCTGGCGGTGCTCCGCATACTTCTGGGATGGATAATGCTGTGGCCCTTCTTCGACAAGATGTTCGGCCTGGGTTTCGCGACCCCCGCCGGACAGGGTTTCGTGCAGGGAGGGTCCCCCTCATCCTTCGTCGTCTGGGTCACCGACGGCATCTTCGAAGGTCATTACACCGCCATCGCGGGCAACCTCGCCGTGGATATCGTACTGCTGCTGGCACTTCTGGTGCTGGGAATCACGCTGACGCTCGGGTTCGCCTCCAAGCTGACGACCTTCGGGATGGTGGCGTTCCTGCTGGTGATGTACACCCTGGTGGTGCCGCCTGCCGATAATCCGGTCATAGACGACCATATTCTCTTGGCAGTAGGGGTATTGGCGGTCTATTTCCTGGGCGGATTCGACAGGCTATCCGTCAACGGATGGTGGAAGGAACTGTCCCTCGTGAAGAGGTTCCCGATCCTCGGATGACCCGTTTTTCCCCCGTTCAGATTTTATAATACTACGTTTTACACCGAATTACTGTGGAGATGGCCCAGCCAGGTAAGGCGTCAGACTGCTAATCTGATGTCGTTTACGACTCGAGGGTTCGAATCCCCCTCTCCACGCTTTTTACCAAATCATTGATCGAAAACGCCCGTTCTTATTTCCTTCAGAATCTCGGTGAATTCCTTGGTTCTTGCATCTAAAAGTGTTACAATTTCGATAAAGTCCTCTGAAATGCGGTACAAAGCCACATGATTCTCCAGGAATAACATCCTAATTCCCGTACCAATACCATCCTCGGTATGGATTTCCGCCCCCATCCTAGGCATGATTGCCAAGAGTGAACACTGATCCAAGATGCGATTGGCATTGGTAACCGCCGATTGAGGGCTCTTCAGTTCGTCCCTTATGTACGAATAAAACGTATCTAATCTACGATCGAATTCCGGAGAGTACTGAATCCTCATCCGAATTCACCTGTACTTAGCGCGAATGGCATCCTCTGGGATCCAGCCATCCTTTTCTGCGGATTCCAGACCTTTCCTGAATTCACGTTCCAGGTATGTCACCGATCTGTCGCTAAGTATCACTTTCGGGTCAGAATTGACGTTGAACGGGAGACCGCCTGTAGTCAGGGCCATTTGGAAGAACACATTCGTAGCCTCGGAAAGGGTCATCCCACATCTGGCGAACAATTCCTCCAGTTGTTTCTTGTACTCAGGGTTGATTCTCATCTGGAATGTTCCGGTCTTGGGCTCGTTGGAGACGATTTCCGCATTCATCAGTAATGTAATGCAACTGCAGTACATAAATTATCTCCATCATGCTTTCGGACCCTGTTCGCACCCAGATATTGGAAAAAGATCGATTCGAAATTCGAAGGTATGAAAAACCCCTTTGAAAAATCTAAGACTTAACCATCTGGACATCGGGGTCCGTGTGTCCCCCTTTCCACGCTTTGTTATTACATTAAAATTGGTCTGTTGAAGGCTGGAATTCTGGTTCGGTCTACATCTAATTTTTTAGTTATAGTTAACATTAAATAATAACCTAACACACAGCCCTCGTGTTGCCCTCTCTGAACGCATGGACTTTCCAGATATCGGATATGATGACTCAGGTCACATTTTCCAATCCATCATTTTCGGGACCCGTCCGCCGCCCCCGTCCGCGTGTGCGATATCCCCTCCGGGTAGGCTCTCAAGGTTCGGGCCGACTCGAAAAAAAGCCCCGTTTTTCCCCATAATTACCCCCTGTGAATAAAACAGGGCAATTTTGGAAAATGCGAAAACCCCCCCGAGAAAAAAGTTCTTAAGCAATGCTTTTAGTCCACGCATTTAATGAACCAGAACACTAACCAGTACTTCATTGACCGTCAGTCGGTTTTTGAGTCATCCGCCAGGAGCTACCCGCGTAAGTTCCCGATCGCGTTAGCCAAGGCCAAAGGATGCTGGGTGGAGGATGTTGAGGGAAAACGCTATCTCGATTTCCTCAACGGTGCGGGTACGCTCGCACTCGGCCACAACAACGATGAGGTCAACCAGGCCATGGTCGATCTCATCCAGTCCGGAGCACCCCTCCACGCGTTGGACATCATGACTCCGACGAAAGAAATGTTCTTGGAGAATCTGTTCTCGATTCTCCCTCCGGAATTCGCAGAGAGGGCCAAGGTCCAGTTCTGTTCCCCCTCGGGAACCGACGCCACCGACGCCGCCATCAAGCTCTGCAAGACAGCTACCGGCAGGGGAACCGTCATCGCATTCTCCGGAGGATACCACGGAATGGGCCACGGACCCATGGCGCTCACCGGTAACTGCACCGCGAAGAACCACGTGCAGAACATCATGCCCGGCGTGCAGTTCATGCCCTACCCCTACTCCTACCGCTGCCCCATGGGCATCGGCGGAGAGGCAGGAACCAGGGCCTGTATCGCCTACCTCGAGCGTCTTCTCAAGGACCCCGAGAGCGGAGTGACCAAGCCCGCAGCAATTATCCTCGAGCCCATCCAGGGAGAGGGAGGAGTGGTCCCCGCACCCGTCGAGTTCCTGCAGGCCGTCCGCAGGATCACCTAGGAGCTTGGCATCCCCATGATCTGCGACGAGATTCAGTGCGGTATGGGACGTACCGGAAAGGTGTTCGCCTTCGAGCATGCCGGAATCGTTCCCGACGTCATCCTTATCTCTAAAGCCATCGGAGGAACCCAGCCCCTGGCCGTCGTCGTGTACGACAAGGACCTGGACACCTGGGGCCCCGGAGCCCACGCAGGAACCTTCCGCGGCAACCAGCTCGCTATGGTGGCAGGAACCGTGGTCCTCAAGAAACTCCAAGACCCAGCATTCCTCGCTGATGTCGCCCGCAAGGGAAAGATCCTCGAGGAGGGTCTGCTCAAACTGAAGGACGAGGTATCCATCATCGGAGATGTCCGCGGAAAGGGACTCATGCTCGGTATCGAGTTCATCGACCCCAACGGACCCAAGGACATCATGGGACACCCCGTACCCGGAGGAGACGTCGCACTCAAGGTGCAGCGCCGCTGCCTCGAGAACGGACTCATCATGGAGAAGGGAGGACGCAACGGCTCCGTCATGAGGTGCCTCTGCGCTCTCAACATCACCGACGACGAGATCAAGACCGCGCTTTCCATCTTCGAGAAGTCGGTCAAAGAGGTCGACGCCGATGTCTGCCACTGACCCGGTCCTCCTGTCAGATTCGAAAGAGATACAGGAGAGATTCTCCCGGATGATCCGGGAGACCCTCTCCGCCATTTTCAACTCATTCTCGGACGACAGCGCGTTCTCCGGAATCGGCCCCTACGAGCTGAGGGAGAAGATCGGTGCGCTGGGATTCCTCCCCGAGCAGGGCAAGGGATTCGAGAAGGTGCTGGAGGAGACCGAGAAGGAGATCCTCCCCCACCTGCTCCGCACCTGGTCCACCAAGTACATGCCGCACCTGCATTCGCCGGTGCTCACCGAGACCATCTGCTCCGAGCTCATCATCGCATGCTTCAACGACAGTATGGACAGCTGGGACCAGGGTCCCGCCGCCACCGAGCTCGAAGAGAGCATGATCCACGGCCTGCTGGCACTGTACGGATTCGATCCCGAGAAGGGGGACGGATGCATCACCTCCGGAGGCTCCCAGTCCAACATCTCCGCCATCATCGCGGCCCGCGACTGGTACTGTGCCAGGAAGTTCAACTGGGATGTCAAGATGAACGGCCTTCCCCCGGAGTACACCAAGCTCCGCATCTACACCTCCGAGATCTCGCACTTCTCCATGGACAAGGCGAGCCACATCCTCGGCATGGGCTACCAGGCCGTCCGGAAGATCCCCGTGGACTCCAAGTGCAGGATCGACGTCAAGGCCTTCGCCAAGATGCTCGAGGAGGACGTCGCTGCCGGACTCTACCCCTACTGCGCGGTGGCCACCTTCGGTACCACCGACTTCGGATCCATCGACGATGCCGTCGGCATGAGGGAACTCTGCGACAGGTACGGCATGCACCTGCATGCCGATGCCGCCTACGGTTCCGGACTCATCATGAGCAGGCAGTTCAGAGACAGGATCAAAGCCATTTCCATCTGCGATTCCATCACCGTGGACTTCCACAAGATGTTCCTGCTGCCCATCTCCTGTTCCGCCATCCTGGTGAAGGACAGGAAGCTCCTGGAATGCTTCGAGCTCCATGCGGACTACCTCAACCGCGAGGAGGACGAGGAGGACGGTTACATCAATCTCGTCGGCAAGAGCATGCAGACCACCCGCCGCTTCGATGCGCTCAAGGTATTCATGGCGTTCCAGACCAGGGGAGTTGACGGATACGGGAAGATAATCGATACGGCAGTCGGCAATGCGATGTACTTCTACAAGAGAATCTCCGAGGATCCTGCATTCATGGCACCCGTCGAACCGGAGCTGTCCTCCGTGGTGTTCGCACTGAAGAGCGGGGACGAGGTCAACAAGAAGGTCAGGCGCCTGCTCCTCAGCGAGGGAACCGTCATCGGACAGACCGTCATGGACGGCCGCGTCATGCTGAAGTTCACCCTCCTCAATCCCAATCTGGAACATACCCAGATCGATGCGATCATCAAGAGGATCAAGGAACTCGAGTCCTCACTCCTCTGAACGGATGAAAAGTTTTACAAAGCACGGGAACGCCCTCCGCCGAATCCTGCGGAGGGCTATATCCCATCACTCTTCCACACCGAGTTCTTTCAGTTTTTCGAGTGCTGGGTCATAGTCGTATTCGGCCGCCAGCCTGAACCAGTTGATGGCAGCGTCCCTGTCGGCCTCGGTACCCTCGCCGGCGAGGTACATTTCGCCCACGATGAACTGTGCCTCCCCGTCGCCTTCCTTGGCGAGCAGGCTGTACCACTTGAGCGCCTCGGCCGCATCCTTCTCGACCCCGTCGCCTTCGCGGTAGATCTTACCGAGCGAGCGCATGGCATCCCTGCTGTGCTTCTCGGTGGACTTCTTGAACCACTTGATCGCCTCGGGGACGTTCCTGTCGGAGCCCTCGGCGAGATAGTATGCGGTGGCCAGTTTCAGCTGGGAATCCGCATGGTCGTCCTCTGCCGCCTTGGTCCACCATTTCACGGCCTCGGAGAAGCTCTTCTCGACCCCGTCACCGTAGTAGTACGCCGCAGCAAGATTGTCCATAGCGTAGACGTCCCCCTGCTCCGCTGCCTTGGTGAACCATTTCACGGCCTCCGTACAGCTCTGCTCTACACCCTCTCCGTTGTTGAATATCACACCAAGTGCGGTCTGCGCATCGGGGTAGCCCTGCTCCGCAGAGAGCAGGCACCATGCCGCCGACTGCACGGGATCCACATCGACTCCCCTTCCGTAGCGGTAAACGGCGTACATCGCATACTGCGACTCGGCGTTGCCGGACTTGGCTCTCTGATAGGTTTCCCATACGGTCTCGGGTACGAGGAACTGGTGCAGTTCGGTGGGTTCGGGTATCTGGGGGGACATGTTATCATACCCGAATCGGGTACCTCCTAAAATACAGTTCGTACACCCTATTCCTTTCTTTATAGTAATATACAAGAACGGACTCACGCAGACATGGCATTCAGGCAGTGGCTGCCGCTCATCGGACTGACGGTCTCCGTCTTCATCTTCAACATGTCCGAGTTCATGCCGGTGGGCCTGCTGACCAGCATCGCCGACGATTTCGGCACCTCCGAATCGCAGACCGGGTTGATCATCTCGTTCTATGCCTGGGCCGTGGCGATATGCTCCCTGCCGCTGATGCTCCTCCTCAGGAAGGTGGACTACCGCCCGATGCTCCTCACGGCCGTTCTGACGTTCACCGTGTTCCAGTTCCTGTCGGGGATATCCACCTCCTACTGGATGCTCATGGCCTCCCGTATCGGGGTGGCGTTGGCGCATTCGGTCTTCTGGTCCATCGCTGCACCGCTTGCGGTGAGCGTGGTGGAGTTCCGTTACCACCGTTTCGCCCTCAGCGTGATGGCGGTGGGCACCTCGGTGGCCATGATCCTGGGGCTCCCCCTGGGAAGGGTCATCGGGCTCGCGATGGGCTGGAGGATGTCGTTCTTCACCATCGCCGCCGTCTCCGTGCTCACCCTGCTTCTCCTGACGGCCGTGTTCCCGCAGATCAGGAATCCGGGCACCTTCACGGTGAAGAGGATGCCTGACATCTACCGCAACAGGGTGCTGGTGGGGGTCTATGTGATGATAGTAGTGTTCGTCACCGGCCATTTCACCTGCTACAGTTACATCGAGCCCTTCCTGCTCGAAGCGGCGGGACTTTCGGAGGGTTCGGTGACGGTAGCCCTCACGGTGTTCGGTATCGCGGGGATCGCGGGCAGCATCATCTTCACCAAGTTCTACGACCGGTCGAGGTATCATATCGTTCCCGCGGTGCTCCTGTTCTCGGGGCTGTCGATGCTCATGTTCGGTCTCGCCCTCGACAATGCCGTGCTCCTGATGGCCCTCTGTGCGCTGTGGGGGATGTGCTACACCCTGTTCTGCGTGATCTCTCAGAACGAGACCCTACGCGCTGCTCCGTTCGATGCGGCGCCCGTGGCCATGTCCCTGCAGTCGGGGATCTTCAACGCGGGAATCGCATCGGGATCCATCGTGGGAGGGATAGTCATCGACATGCGGTCGGTGAACGACATCGGCTTCGTGGCCTCGGTATTCGCGCTGGCCGCCTTCCTTTTCACCTATCTTTGGCTGATCCGCAGGATACGTGAGAACGCCGAATCGGGCAGAGAGAACAGCCTCTGAAACCCCTGTAAGACAAGTCTTAAATATTACCCAGGGATGAGGTGGTTCAGACGATGCAACCGCCGAAATCCGCTTGTGATTCCGGTGACACTGTTTCGCCGGGCTGGAAGGTAAAAGTTCCGGTTCGATATGGTTAAATACTACTCCAAGATACTGGGGTAGTACCGAAGACACAGGCCCTGGTCTGTGTGTTCAGATATGGAGAGCCAAGATCCCCGCCGGACACCATCCGGAACAACGTGAACTCTTGCGCTCTGACGTTCGATGCTACGAATGTCTCGTGAAATACGGACAT
>CADAGG010000036.1 GCA_902787415.1 methanogenic archaeon | reverse complement strand
GGTCATCAGGACGTTCTACGTCTGATCTTTAACAGCGATAATCTTATAACCAACCTGACTTTCGGCCGGGACAGGGAATCCGGTAAAATCGTAAGCTTCGGCGGAGAACTGGCCCCGCATATGGCCTGGGAACTTCTGCATCGCGTTCTGGGTGGAGATGCTCGTCGCGCAGCCCGCCGCACGCATGGTGATGGTGAGGATCCACACGAAGAAGGTGGGGCATTCGGCCGACGCTTGAAGAATAAAATAAAATCCCGGGATTTTCCCGGGTTTTAGGTTTTGCGATCTCAGTCGTAGTTGACGGAGATGGGGACGACGTCCTTCTCGATCTCGAGCATGGCGACGTCGATAGGGTCGATGAGGCCCTCGATTCCGTCGACGAAGACAGGAGCTCCGTAGGAGATCTGAATTGCCCTGGCGCCGACGATCCTTGCCTTTTCAAACCTGGTGTATTTAGCTGCCATAAGTGCACCTTAGAATAATTTGGTTATCTTGCACCGATATTTATATATAACCATCAGCGAGGGCAATATGCGGTTTTTACCGGCTATTACGCCGTGTTCCGGACGGGTCTTTTTTAATTCCGTGTTTCGACGAAAAAATAAAGACCCGTGCTTAATTTTTACTAACACATATCGGGTAATTGGATACATTAGAATAACATTTATATACTAAGGTTCGGATTTTATATATAAATTGGATGGATGGGACCAATAAGACCGGATGTGATGGATGTGGGAATCTACGGATATCAGGAACACAGCGAGAGCGATGACGTTCCTAATAATGAAAAGGAGTCCAAGTCCGACGGACAGGAGATAAACGTCCGCGCCTGGGGACTCGTGCTTTTAGTCTCCTGTGCGATTCTGATCATGGCGTGTCTCAGGACCTTCTGAGCTATTCTCTCGACTGAGAGAGCCGATTTTATATAGCGGCTAGGCAATCGCAGAATACCATTTCATCGGATCCCACCCCATGGAATGCAGCGGCCCGATCACATCCATCATCCTATCCAATTTGTCCGGGCCGCGAACTTTTCAGAATGTTCCCGGATGGGAGAAATAAGAAAGTAAGGGGGACTTGCCCCCTGTTTGATCAGAAGATGATCTCTTTCTGGTTGCTGACGTTGCAGAGCTCCGCGTGTCCGCCCTCGAGAGTGAAGAAGCCGAGCTCCCATCCCATGGAGTCGTACATCTTGATGAGGTCGGGCATCATGTTGGCGACGATGGGCTTGAGCCTGGCGTCGTTGGTGAACACGGCCTTTCCGTCCCAGCGGATGAACTCGGTTCCGACGGATGCGAGGATCTCGCACTTGGGGTTGGCCTGCAGCTGCTTGTAGACGTCCTTGAAGGTTCCGACCGCGAAGTAGATCTTCTCGTCGAGGCGGATCTTAAGACCCAGCACCCTCATCCTGGGCTGGTCTCCGTCGGTGGTTCCGAGGATGAAGACTCCGGCCTTGGTGAGGAAGTCCTCGATCTCGTCCATGGGGGAGAGGCCGAAGTTGTCGTCGACGAGGGCCTTGATCCAGTCCTTCTCCTCCTTGGAGACCTCGCCGTCGATGGCGCAGACCAGGAAGCAGAGGGTGACGATGTCGTACTTGAGCTTCTCGTCCACCAGGCCGATCATGTCGACCATGAGGTCGACGACCTTCTTGGCCTGAACGGGGTTGTCGAGGCCGGACTCCTTGAAGATGGCTACGGCCTCGTCGTAGGTGGTGTCCTTCTCGGCGGCAGCGTCGAAGAGGGGCTTGATGATGGCGTACTCCTCCTCGGCGAGCTTGCCGTCGGCGGCGACGGCGGTGAGGAGGAAGTCCACGTAGACCTCGATTCCGCTCATGCCGTCCTCGGTGAGGTCGTTGAGCGCGGGGATGATCTCTTTGGAGAGGTCGTTGATCATGGCGGTCTTGCTCTCGAAGGGCAGGGCGGCCATCTTGTCGCAGAATGCGTCGAATTTGGTCATGCGGCCGGTATCGGCACGGGCGGATTAAAGGATAACGCACGTTCAGGGATGCTGATAATCGAAGATCCTCATGGTGCCCTTGAGCACGTTCACGGAGACGGAGAGCACCTTCTCGCGGTCCAGCATGAAATCCATGTTCACGTCGTCCAGGGTCTCGGGGTATGAGTAGACGCGGACATTGTGCATCCCCTCGGGAAGGACCTTGGAGATGGCCTTGAAGGGCTCGACCTTGTTGGCCTCGCCGTCGATGAAGACGTAGTAGCAGCCCTCGGGGTCGGCCTTGAAGTACTGGGGGCAGCGGAAGGTCATCTTGAACGTCCTGACCTCCTTGGGCTCCTCGGCGACGGGTTCCGGCACGGTCTCCGGTTCCTTCTTTTCTGCAGCGGGTTCCTCGGATGCCTTGTCCTTGCCCTTGAGGCGGCTGAATAATCCCATGGACGGGAGATGGAAAAGATGGATAATGAATGTTGCGGGGGCCGGAGCCCCCTGATGGAATTTCAGGACCTTACCACGTGGACGTGGACGCCCTCGCTCTGATCAACGGTGACCTCGGTGCCCACGGGGATTACCTCGTCGGCAACGGCGGACCAGGTGTCGGAGCCGATCCTCACCTTGCCCTTCATGTTGTCGGGGGTGACCTCGACGACCACGGTGCCGGTCTTGCCCACGAGGGAGCCGGCGACGGTGGTGGAAGGGGGCTCGGGATCGCCGAGCTTCTTGTAGAGCCAGAAGGTGGCGACCGTGACCGGTATGCAGGCCACGATGGCAACCGCGGGGGTCCACCAGGTGTAGAAGTTGTCGGGTGCGGCGCAGCCGTACCCTCCGATGACCACCAGGACCGCTCCGGGGATGAGGAGGTATCCTCCGGGAGAGGTCGCCTCTATCGCCAGGAGGATGAGTCCCAGGATGATCACGATGATAGCTACCGTCATGGGGTCCATGTTCATACCCTGCTGTTCTTGTTGACCTCGGCCAGGACCTCGGACACCTCGGGGTTGAGGGCGTCGTCGGAGGCCTCCTCCTTCTTCACGTCGGCCTGGGTGGGGATCGGTCCGAGGATGTCGTCGGGCGAGCCCACGGCCTCCTTGATGTCGTTGACGTCCGAGACTGCTCTGTCGGGTACCCTCTTGGCGGATCCGACGTACTCGCTGATGCCGTCCATGAGCCTGGTGATCTCCAGCGGCAGGTAGATCTTGGACGCCTGTCCGTCTCCCACGGCCTTGAGGGTGTCCATGGACAGGACGGAAAGCGCCTTGGCATCCATGCTGGCGGCTCCGACCGACATGATCCTGAGCTTCTGGGCCTCTCCCTGGGCCTCCAGGATGGTGGCGGTCCTCCTACCCTCTGCCTTGAGGATCATGGACTTCCTCTCTCCCTCGGCCTCGAGGACCTGGGACTTCTTCTTTCCCTCGGCGGAGAGGATCATGGCGGTCCTCTGACCGTCGGCTTCGAGAATGGCGGCACGCCTCTTCCTCTCGGCGGAGGTCTGCTCCTCCATGGACGCCTTGACCTTGGGTGCGGGGTCGACCTCCTTGATCTCTACGTTCTCGACCCTGACACCCCACTTGTCGGTGTTCTCGTCGAGGGTGTCCCTGAGCTGGACGTTGATGTTCTCCCTGTTGGAGAGGATCTGGTCGAGCTCCATCTGTCCGATGACGGAACGGAGGGTGGTCTGCGCCAGGTTCACGGTCGCCAGGCGGTAATTGGTGACCTCGAAGAAGGCGTTCTTGGGGTCGGTGACCTTGATGTAGATGATGGCGTCGACGAACACAGGGGAGTTATCCTTGGTGATGACCTCCTGCTTGGGGACGTCCATGACCTCGGTACGGAGGTCGAGCTTGACGACCTGGTTGATCAAAGGGCAGACGAAGTTGAGACCCTGGTTCAGTATGCGGACATACTTACCCAGCCTCATATACACGGCCTGCTCGTAGGGCTGTACGATCTTCACTCCGCTGAATACGGAAACGACGATGGCGAACATCAGGACGATCGCCAGAATCAGGAGAATCTCGGCATTCATGCTTCCTCACTGGAGGAGATATCGCACTGTCGATATTTGGGCTTGTGCATGTTATAAATCGAAAAAGAAAGAAAACCTGTGCCCGGAGGTGCAGGAAATGGTTCCAGGTTGTGGCAACCTAGATGGCTCATCTGCGTATTATCTCATCGGCATGCGCTAAGGCCTGCTCCATGATCTTCCGGACATCGTTGCCGAAGACGTCCAAGCCCTCGGCGCTGACGATCCGGCACTCGGGGATGCCGTAGGTGGCGCACAGCCTCCTGAACACCGCGAAGCCCAGGTCTGCCTCGTCGGAGACGTACCCGCCGCGGGTCGTGACGTAGTAAAGAACGGATGCCTGGCACATGCCAACCGGACATCCTCTTTCGTCGTACCTGAAGGTGATCCCGATGACGGCGGCGAGCTCCATGAATACCTTCGTCAGAGAGTTGAAGCAATCCTCCCAATAGGGCGAGGCGATCACTATGACATCGGCGGAGGCGAACTTCTTCGCGATGTCGAAGATCGGATCGTCGAAGCATCCCGATTCGACCAATCTGGTCCTGCGGTTTATGAAATCGGAATCCGCGGGCCTCAGGCCCATGTCCTCCAGCACCAGCTCCTCCACGTCGTGATCCGGATATCCTGAGACCACCCTGCGGGCCAGCCTAAGGGTGCGGGATTCGCCGCGGTTGATGCACGCGTTCACGAGGAGGATCCTTCCTTTCGCCATGACCGGGGTGATGCGTTACAGGATAAAGACGGTATCCGTGCGGAAACTCCCCGTTTATAACCCTGCAACACGGTCAAGCCATCATGACCACATCCGTGAACGTGAACATGAGGGTATGCGACAAGACCTGCAGGATAACCGCCTCGCACCGCAGCGACGGTGACGATATCGTCATCGTCTCGAACTGCGACAAGCTCCAGCAGCTCGGGGAGGCCCTGCGCGAGGGTGTCTCCATGAACGACATCATGGACGTCTACAGCAGCAGGATCATGACCCCGGAGGTCCGCGGCAACGTATGCTACGAATGCCTCGCCATCCCCGCCGTGTTCAACGTCTGCTGGCTGGAGGAGGGGATGATCTCCAAGAACCTGGCCAGGAAATGCGGCAGCAACTCGGTGGATTTCGACGAGGTGTGACCTCAGATCAGCACCGCGTTGATGATGAAATAGGCAAGGAAGATCGCGAAAAGGATCCACAGCGGAAGCTCGATCTCCTTCTGCCTGCCGACCGTGATGCACCCGATCACGTAAGCGACGATGCCGATGCCGATACCGTCGGTGATGGAACCGGCGAGGCCCATCATGAAGACGGTGATGAGCGACGAGAAGCACAGGACGGGATCGTTCCATTCGATCCTCCTGATGTTGCTGACCATGATCAGACCGACCAGGATGAGGGCGCCCGCGGTGCAGGCTGCGGTGATGGTGGAGAAGATTCCGGAGAAGACCATAGCGAGAGCGAACAGCAGACCGACGACGACCGCCATCAGCCCGGTCCTGGCCCCGGATTCGAGACCGACGAAGGATTCGATGAAAGAGGTGGTGGTGCTGGTTCCCGCCACGGCACCGCACATGGAGGCGGCGGCATCCGCCCTCATGGCCTTGGAGAGTCCTCCCTTGGCCTCGGAGGCACCGGTCATGTCGCTTACCGCCAGCAGGGTGCCGGTGGTGTCGAACATGTCGACTATGAACATGGATACGAGGGCGCCGATGAACGCCACCCACAGGGTGGCCGGGAACATCTCGAAGCCGGTGAAGACCTTGGCGAACAATCCGAGGTCGGGGGCCGTTATCCCCGACACGAGGGATGCGTCGGGAAGGGTGTGGGCGTTGGAAGTGAATCCCGCCTGGAGGAGGATCGCACCGATGACCCAGGTGATGATTATGCCGAGGATGATGGCATACCATTTCCTCCTGTACCAGAGACAGATGGTGAGGATGATGCAGAGCACCGCGAGGAGCACTCCGGGGTCGGTGAAATCGCCGGGGCCCAGGGCGCTGTCGGCACCGTGCACGATGATCCTGGTGTTGTAGAGGTCGATGAGGGCGATGAAGAAACCGATTCCCGCGGAGATGGCGATCTTGAGCGACATGGGGATGGCCGCCACCAGACGGTCCCTGACACCGGACACCGTCACCAGCAGGAACATCGCTCCCGACAGGAACACGATGAGCAGACCCTGCTCGTAGGTGAATCCCATCCCCTGGCAGATGGTGAACGACAGGAACGCGTTCAGACCCATTCCCGGGGCGAGGGCCACGGGGAAGCGGGCGTAGAGACCCATAAGAAGACACGCGATGCATGCCGAGAGGGCGGTAGCGGTGAAGAGCTCGGAGAAGGAGTATCCGACAGCGGCCGGCTCCAGGATCATGGGGTTGACCGCCAGGATGTAGGTCATCGACAGGAAGGTGATGATACCTCCCTTGATCTCGTTGGAGAAGGTGGAACCGCGCTCGGTGATGCGGAAATAACCGTCGATGGACTCCTTCAGGCCTGACACGGAACTCATAATGCTCATCGTTGTTAATTGAGTTTCGGTGTGAAGGCGGGGTTACCCCCGCCTGGAAAGTGTTTACCTCTTCCTAAGGATGAGGAACGACACGAGGATCACCGCGGCCACCACGCCGGCGATGGCGACGTAGTAGATCGTCTTGCTGCTGCCCTTTCCGGCGATATCGTCGTGGACGCTGTCGGCAGCCGACTTGACGGCCGAATAGGAATCCGCCACGGTGCCGGCGGACTTCAGGAACGTCAGCATCGCATCGTTGTTCTGCAGATCGGTGGAAGCGACCGTGGAAGAGTCGAACAGGGCGTTGGGCCCGGTGCCGTAATAGAGGTACTCGGGGGCGACCAGATCCGATGTGACTATCTTCACCGATTCGACCCTGGTGCCGGTGGACATCATGCTGATGAGTAACTTGGTGTCGCCGTCGCCCAGAGTGATGTCTGTACCGTATGTCTTACCGCCGCAGGTGCATTGGGATTTCATCCTCATGGACATGTTGCTGATCGAAGTTTCGGTGATGCACTTGTCGGTAGAGACTACGTCCTTCGCCTCCTTACCGTTGAAATCGTGAGCAGCCGCCATATCGGCCGCGGACTTCCGATCGAAATCGTAGGTGGCCTTGACGGACTTGGGCTGGCCTCCCGAGATGAACTCATACGTCACATCGGCCTTGACGCACTCGCGGGTGGCGTTGGAATTGGTCTCCTTGACCAGGACGAACTCAGAGGAAGCGTTGGCGACATAATCGGAAACCGTGGATTGGGAGTCGCTGAAGCTGCACACTGCCGATACGGTGAATGTGGCGCCAGCCTGGGTCTTGTTATCCAGGCCGACCTCCTTTATCATGCCGACATTGATCTCGCCGTTGGTGAAGAGTGTGTCTCCTTCCGTATCGGTGGTAGCGGTGAAGGTTATCTTGTACGAGGTGGTCCCTACATTCAGGGTAGTCACGGAGGTTCCCTTGACGCTCTCTCCCAGATATGCTGAAGCGCACATCTCCGTGACACTGACGCCGCTTATGGTGAAGTCGGTGGTATCGCTGACAAACCTGTCCAGGATATCCTCGGCCATGGACTCGGTGTCGGAATCGGTGTACAGCTTTCCGAAATCCGTCGCTGAGAGATTCTTGTACGAATACCCGATTCCCTGACTGCCGTCGGTCGCCGAGTAGGCATCGGCCTGATCCGCGAAAACGGCGGGAACGGCCGTGAACATCGCCATCGCCAGAAAGATGGCTGCGAACGCTTTGGGTTTCATGACAATCCTTCCATCCGCGGACTGCTCCGCGCTGTGAAGGAGAATCGCATACAGGCTTCTTAAAGTCTGTTGGGTCAGATCCTCGGCTCGCTGTCGGGAAAGGCCTCCTTCACCGCAGCATAGACGGAATCGAAGGAGATCCCCAGTTCCCGGGAAATCTCCAGGCAGCCGTAGCCGTCGTTGTACCTCAGGAACACGGCGATCTTCCGGTCGGTCGGCAGCCCCGACTGCCGGGGCTTCCCCGAACCGTCGTCGTTCCACTTCTTGGACTGGCATTTGGGGCAGCGGTCGGGCGACCTCATGCAGGATATCCACTCGTACCCGCATCTCAGACAGGTGTGCCTGACACCGTCCTTCCAACGCTTGCGGAGGCATCTGGGGCACCTCTGCGGCGTACGGTCTGTCTTGCCCCACCACTCGGCGCCGCACAGGACGCACTGCCAGCGTCTCCGGCCCTTACCTCCGGTAATACGTTCAGAAATACTGCTCTCCCCTACGGTCCTCCGAAACGAAGACCGATGATATACCAAAAAACTTCATTCTTTATAAAGAATCCGAATATGTTCGAAATTGCACGTATTATTTCTACATAAGAAGACGCTTATCGAAGGAAAACCGACATAGGTAACATCGCGGACATCCTTTCACGGAAATATCTCCGGCACGATATCATAATCATGAGCAAGGAACCGAAGAAGTACGAATGGGAGTCGGTCAGCGTCACCCCCGAGGAAGTGAAGAAGATGCTCGACGAACGCCCCGGAGGCCGCTATGCGGGGAGGGGAGACTCGCCCTGGACGCAGGAGGCCTATGAGCGGGAATACGGCATCAACATCGAGAAGTGGGACTGGATCCTCTCCTACATCCTGAACGACAGGCTCTACGGCATGAGGTGGTGGCTCGACTACGCCAAGAGCGATATGAAGCCTCTGGTGAAGAAGTACTCCCTCAGGAGGGAGCTGGCCGTCAAGGCCGCCGGGATAGTCATCTGCTCCAGACACTTCGGGGAGGGAATCGCCGACCACATGAACCGCATCGGATACATCCTCAAGTACGCCCAGGAGAAGGGTTTCGGCACCGGCTTCGACAAGGAACCGATCCCCGAGGACGAGCTGGGGTTCTCCGAGAAGGAGTACAGGAAGTTCCGCCGTCAGGCCAAGCTCCGTTTCTACAACGGGGTGGAGCGCCTTAAGCGGTCCCCGCTGGGATATTCCGATGAGGATATCGAGTACTTCACCGCACGCGACACCGCCTTCCAGGCGGCCTACCTGTGCCTGAGATCGGATAATCCCGATCAGACCTTCGCCACCCTCGCCCACGAGGTGTTCAGAGCGAAGAAGGAGCTGGAGGAGGACTGATACGGTGGGAGAGACCCTGAGCTACCATTGCCCCAGGTGCGGGAAGACCCACCTCATAAGCTACGGCTGGTTCTTCCGCAGCCCGGCCACGGCGGAGCAGGTCATGAACGGGGAGTACGGGCCGCGCGCCAAGAGGAATCTGGAGAGGCATCCCGGGACCAACGTGATGTTCGAGTATCTGATCTTCCGCTGCAGCTGCGGGCACGCACGCTCCAAGGAGGTCATGACGGTCTTCGACGACGAACGTGCGCCGTGGGACCGGGACCCCCGCAGAAAACCAGTCTGGGACAACGCGAGATGCTCCTGTCCCAGATGCGGGAAGCGGATGCATATCACGGAGAATATTCCGCGCAGTATCATATGCACCTGCGGCGCCCGCACCGAGCAGGCGCTCTGCGAGTGTCTGTTCGATTGAGACGATGGATTCAACAGCCGAAACCGGTATCCGAATCGGATGTATCAGAGCGGCGGAAACGGTGATTTCGGGGAGGTGTTCCGGGACCTCCCGAAAACTCCCTTCTGACTCATCAGAAACGGCGAAAACGAACATGTGCGTATTAACGGTATTATTCCGACATACCGTTTTATCCTCCATGGCAAAATTCGTTGTGAATCCCACCAAGAAGAAGGACGGGTTTGTCTTCAGCCTTGTTGCAAGCAACGGAGCGGTCATAGGGACTTCCCAAACCTATCGCAGCTCCAAGTCCGCGCAGAACGGAATCGAATCTGTAAGGTTCAACCG
>CADAGG010000035.1 GCA_902787415.1 methanogenic archaeon | reverse complement strand
GGGAGCATCCAGCTTCTCCGAGTGCCTCAGGATGGCCACCGAGACCTACGCCTCCCTCAAATCCATCCTCAAGAAGAAGTACGGGGTCAACGCCATCAACGTCGGCGACGAGGGAGGATTCGCACCCCCCGTCAACACCGTCGCGGAGGCCTTCGACACCATCATGGCCGCCATCTCCGACGCGGGCTACGCACCCGGCAAGGACATCTACCTCGGAATGGACTGCGCCTCCTCCGAGTTCTTCGACGACCAGAAGGGAACCTACGACGTGGACGGCATGACCCTCACCGGCGGAGAGCTCCTCGACCACTACAAGGGACTCATCAAGGACTACCCCCTCATCAGCATCGAGGATCCCTTCCAGGAGAACGACTTCAAGACCACCGCCGAGTTCACCAAGGCCGTCGGGGCCCACTGCCAGATCGTGGGAGACGACCTCTTCGTCACCAACAGCAAGCGTCTCGCCATCGGAATCGAGGCGGGAGCCGCCAACGCCCTCCTCCTGAAGGTCAACCAGATCGGAACCCTCACCGAGGCCCAGGACGCCCAGGAGATGAGCTACAAGAACGGCTACAAGGTCGTCGTGTCCCACAGGTCCGGAGAGTCCGAGGACACCACCATCGCCGACCTCTCCGTCGGATGGGGAACCGGACAGATCAAGACCGGCGCACCCTGCCGCGGCGAGAGGACCGCCAAGTACAACCGCCTCCTCAGGATCGAGGACAGGCTCGGCAGCAAGGCCGTCTTCCCCGGAAAGAAGGCACTCAGGTTCTGATTCGGATGCCAGAGAAGCTGTTCGTTGCCGATGAGGAGGAGATCCGTCACGGAACCGTGATGGACGTCTACTTCGACCGTACCAAGAAGATCCTGGAGGCCAAGGGCCTTTCCAAGGTGCAGGCCGTCGCCGAGGTCACCTGCGGGAGCATCCCCAACAAATGGCCGTGGGCGGTGTTCTGCGGCCTGGAGGAGGTCGTACGCCTCATGGAGGGCCTCCCCATCGATCTGTACGCGGTGCCCGAGGGAACCATCTTCAAGGCGAGGGACAGCGCCAGCGTGCGCGTGCCCCTCATCAACATCTCCGGAGCATATTCCGACTTCGGGGTCTACGAGACCGCCATGCTCGGTATGATCTGCCAGCCCTCCGGCGTGGCAACCTCCTCCGCGAGGGTCAAGTGCGCCGCCAAGGGCAAGACCGTCTTCGCATTCGGAAACCGCAGGATGCACCCCGGAATCGCCGGCGTGCTCGACAGGTCCTGCTTCATCGGAGGCTGCGACGGAGTGTCCTCCACCTTCGGAGCGGACATCTGCGGCACCGAGGCCGTCGGAACCGTCCCCCACGCGCTCATGCTCACCATGGGAAGCAACGAGGCCGCCTTCAAGGCCTTCGACGAGATCATCGACCCCAAGGTGCCCCGCATCATGCTCATCGACACCTTCGAGGACGAGAGGGCCGCCGCCGTGGCCGCCTGCAGGTCCGTGAAGGACCTGAAGGGCGTGAGGCTCGACACCCCCTCCTCCCGCAGGGGTAACTTCAAGGAACTGATCAACGAGGTCCGCTGGGAGCTCGACATCAACGGCTACAAGGACGTCAAGATCATCGCCTCCGGAGGACTCAACGAGGATTCCATCAAGGATATCGTAGATTCCGCCGTGGCGGGATTCGGAGTCGGTACCTCCATCGCCAACGCACCCACCCTCGACTTCTCCATGGACCTGGTAGAGAAGGAGGGCAAGCCCATCTCCAAGAGGGGCAAGTTCTCCGGCAGGAAGTTCGCCTACAGGTGCCCCTGCTGCTTCGAGATGGGAGTCGCCCTCACCCCCGATGCGGAGGTCAGATGCGACAAGTGCGGATGCGCCATGGAGATGATCGAGAAGCCCGTCCTCAAGGCGGGAAAACGCGTCGACAAGATGCGCACTCCGAAGGAGATCCGCGAGAGCGTTTTGGAGCAGCTCCGCACCCTCAAGGAACTGGCTTGAAACTCATTTTCCGGGCGGAATCCGCCCGGATTTTCCCTATCCAATTCTATATAAAACTTTCTGCTTGAAAACCATCATTAACTGTGCGTTATTCGCGACTATTTATAGGGTTCCGATGAGCCTCTGCACAAGCCTTATATCCTATCTTCAGGATGAGGTTGGCAAGACTCTGTGAGAGAAGGGGGAATGGATGGATGCCTCTCACAGGCAACAAGATTGGGGGAATCTCTAGGACATTTGCGTATCCAATTGATCCATTCATTCCGCAGGAATCGATGCAATATGCCATGCTTTTCGATGACAATGCGTCGAATTTCACTAAAATCTACTGCTCCTGCGGCAGAATCGTCAATATCGACCGTAAGTCCTGCTCCGTCAAGAGGAAGCTCCACAAGACCATCGAATGCGCCGTCTGCAGGAACCTCCGCATCGGCCGCGAACTCGATCTCCTCGACGAGCATTACAGCGTTCCCGAGCAGTCCGTGTACGACTGATTTTTAAATCTTTTTTCCAACTGTAATTTTTTGAAGATTTTGCTACGCAGAATCGGTTTCGTAATACCAATTATAAGGGGTTCAAATACCCCTTTCCATACGCTTATAAACCTGTGAAAAACGGGTGGAAAAAAAGACTTAAAAAGGGACCCGCGAACCGCCGGTCCGCGGGTATGAAAGGTAGGGTTTCAGTCGAAATGCATGACCTTTTTGTAGAGGTCGTGAACACGGTCGAGGAGCATGTCGCAGTCGATCGCTCCCGCGCTCGTGAGCACGGCGGCGACCGAGGAACCTCCGCATCCCACGCCCTCCTTGATGAATCCCCACTCGTAGGCCTGCAGGCCTTCGTAGGGGCTCTTGGAGTAGTCCATGTTGATGTACACCATGGGGATGTCCGCGGAGATGTTCTCCATGATCTTCACCATGTTGGAGTTGGGGTCGGCGAGGAGCCACCTGGTGGTTCCCTGCATGATGTTGCCGATGATGGAGGGATCCATCTTCACGGCGGCGGCCATGATGGGCGCCATCTGCGTTCCGCCTCCGAAGATCACGGGCACCCTCTTGGCGGCGCCGAGGGCGATTCCGAGGTTCACGGGCATCATGGGGTCTCCGAAGCACTCGATCGCTTTGAGGGGATCATCGGCGAGGTCGCCGATCTGTATGCCCGCCGCTTTGAATCCCTCCATGACGAGGTCCCACTTGAGCTGCTTGGGGTTCTTGGGGGAACTGCTGCTGACGAGGTTCTCCTTGATGGTGCCCATCGCCAGAAGGACGGCGAGGGCGGTGGTGGTGCCTCCGGCGCAGCTCTCGCTCACCACGACGTAGTCGTAGGCGTCGGCGAGCTGATTGCCGAGGATCTTGCCGTATTCGAAGGCCTGCTGCACGTTGGAGAGGGTGTGGCCGGTGTTGACGGGCTGTCCGCATTCCCCACCTACCTCTATGCAGGGGATGTTGGGGATGATCTTGGAACCGCCGTTGATGATGAAGTACGGCATCTTCGAGAGCTCGAGGGCCGCCTTGGTGAGGGTGGCGGGAGTGGGGATTCCTCCGGGGTTGATGGGGATGCCCTTCATGCAGGTGACCTTGCCCATCACCAGGTACTCCGCGTCGGCGGGTCCGGTGTACAGGGTGAGCTCGGGGGTGTCCCCCGCCTCGGATACACCGGGGATGGTGGAGGTCAGGGTGTTGGCGATGGTGCAGGTGAACACACCTTTCTTTCCCCACATGCGGGACATCATGTCGACAGCGATCTTCTCGTTGCCGCGGACGCCCAGGGAGGGAGGTATCTCGAATGTCATTTCATCTTCTCCATAACGGTAGGGACCAGACGTGAGAGTTCCACGTGCTCTCCCTCTTCGAAAACGGGTTTGGTGCATCTGAAAGGCACATCCATCAGGATGTGGGTGCCGGTGACGCAGGAGGTTCCGTGGTCCACGAAGAACACGATGTTCTCCGTGTCGGCGAAGTACTCCTCCATCAGGCGGTCGATGTGCTCGAGGACGCGGATCTTCTTGTGAGGATCCATCTCGTGACTGTACTCGTCGACCTCGTCCATGTGGAGGAACACGTTCCCGGTCTTCAGCGCCTCGCGGGCGAGGGGGAACCTGTCATCCAGTTCGGGGACCAGATGGATCTTGTGGCCGAGGGTGGCGGCGATCCCCAATGCGGTGGGACTGTCGGAGATGGCGGTCATCTTCCCGATGCCTGCGAAGGGCGGGTTGATCTTGCCCACCTCGCCGACTCCCCAGGGGTAGATGGTGAGGCCCTCGCATTCGGAGGCGACCTGCATGATGAGCTCGCCCAACGCTCCGGGCATGGGCACGTAGGGGCCGTCCACGGGGGCCTGCGGGCCCTGGGGGACCTCCTCGTCGAAGGCCATGGTGATGACCGACCTTCCGTGCACGAAGAACTTGATCTGCGGATTGTGGTCGTTCAGGAGGTACATGTTCTCCTGTACGGATTCCGTGAGCTCGTCCACCTGGTCGTCGGTGAGGCCGTAGGCCCAGTGGACGTTCTTTCCGTCGATGAAGGCGGGGCTCATGCGGAATGCGGTCCTCCCCTTCGACATGTCCATGCCGAGACCGTAGGCCTCGATGGAGGCGCGGGAGAGGTCCGGGGGATGGCCGGTCCAGAACTCGTTGAGGAACAGCTGCGTGTATCCCCTGCCGGTGGTCCATGCGAGATGGGGGGCCCTGCTCCTGATAAAAGGCATGTTCGCTACTTCGTATGGTTTCTTACCACCGAGTTCGGGATTGGGATCGTCCTCCATCCCGTCTAGCAGAACGAACAGCACGTTGCTCATGGCGACACTTATCCGAGGATGTACGACACATCCATCCAACCGTGATATACGCTTGCACGATTTAATGATGAGCGTATATGGGGGATACATCCAGCACATAAGTGTTCATATCGCCGGCAGACGTGGCAGACAGAATCAGAGGCGGTGCAGGGCGATGGCTGCCTGACCGGTGGAGATGCCCCCGTCCCCGTTGGGTACGCGGTTGTGGCAGAACACCTTCTTGTCATACTTGGCGGCGATCTTCTCCGTCATCGAGACGATAGGGGTGTCATATGACACGCCTCCGGTTATGCCTATGTAGTCCTCGCCGTTGGCATCCGCGTCGGCGGCCGCCTGATCGACCATCTCGCAGAGGATGTTGTACACCACGGAGTAGGCGGCATCGGCGGGGTCGGGGCATTTCCAGAGATGGCGGAAGAGATGGGCCGTCCGGATGACCCCGTTCTCGGTCTCCGTTTCGAATCCCTCCACGAGCCTTCCCCTGGCGAGCAGGGGCTCGAGCTTCATGGCCGGCTCCCCGTCGTAGGTCCTCACGTCGCACACTCCGAGGTAGAACGAGAGCGCGTCGAGGATCCTGCCGAAGGAGGACGTCCGCACGCTCTTGGGGATGAGCTTCCTGAGGACCTCCGCCTCGGAATCCGAGAAGGTGGTGGCATTCTCCTCCCCGTTCATCTCATCGATGGCGAAGCGCAGCCTGCGCAAGTCCGTGAGGGCCTTCTGTCCTCCCAGGAGGGGGATGTACTCGAGATGTGCCAGACGTTTGTAGGAACTGTAATCGCAGGAGAGGACCTCGCCTCCCCAAGCCTTCCCGTCGTCGCCGTGTCCGGTGCCGTCGAGGGCCAACGCGGTCATGCGGGAGAGACCGTCGCAGTCGGTCATGAGCGATGCGACATGAGCCCAATGGTGCTGCACGTCGATCAGGTCCGCGGAGTATTCCTCGGCAAGCTCCGAGGCGAATCTCCGGTTGAGGTAGGCGGGATGGAGATCCTCCGCCACCACCTGCGGCTCGCAGCCCACCAGGGACATCTGGAAGCGTACGGCCTGCTCGAGGTATTCGGGGACCCCGATGCCCTCGCCGTTCCCGATGTGCTGCGTGGGATAGATCCTGCCACCAGAGGCGACGGCTCCGGCCAGATTCTCCTGGGCACCAACAGCCACGGCATCGCCGTGGACGGGGACCTCTATGTAAGAGGGGACGGCCCCCCTGGATTTCCTGATGTAGAACGTCCTGTCTCCGTGCAGGCGTATGACGCTGTCGTCGGCGCGGTTGACGATCTCCTGGTTGTGCAGGAGGTACATGTCCGCACCGAGCGTCATGACGTCCCTGTCGTCGAGGATCATGGGTTCCCCGGGGACGTTGGCCGAGGTCATGATGAGGGCATCCTCCCCGAGAAGGTCGAACAGCATCACCTGCATGCCCGTGTAGGGCAGGAATATGCCTATGTTGTCCAATCCAGGGGATATGAGGTCGTTGACCGGGAGGTTCCTCTTCTCGATGAGGACGATGGGGCGGAAGGGCGAGGTCAGCTGCTCCTCCTCTTCCGGAGCGGGGTCGCAGTACTTCCTGGCGGCTTCCAGATCCTTCACCATCACGGCGAAGGGCTTCTGCTTCCTGCCGTACCATTCCCTCATGCGCGCGGTGTTGTCGAGGGTGCAGCAGATGTGCATGCCTCCCCAGCTCTTGGCGATGCCGATCCTGCCTTCGCGCAGCATCTTCGCGAATGTCGCTATGGGGTCGCCCTCTATGGGCTCCCCGTCCTTCCCGACGAGCCTGTAGCTCGGGCCGCACTGGGGGCAGCACACGGTCTGGTGGTGGAACCTCCTGTCCGAGGGAGTGGCGTATTCCCTTCCGCAGGTGGGGCACACCGGGAAGCTGTCCATGGCCGTGGCGACGCGGTCGTAGGGCAGGGAGCGGAGCAGGGTGAACCTCGGTCCGCAGTCCGTGCAGCTGGTGAAGGGATACCCCTTCCTCCTGCCCTCGTGCAGGTCCTCGAGGCATCTGGCACATATCGCGGTGTCGGTGGGGATGGAGAATCCCTCGCCCTTTCCTCCTTCGGATTCGCGTATCGTGAAACCCTCCACCTCGGGAGGGATGTCGTAAGGGATCTTCTCTATGGAATCTATCCTCGCAAGGGGAGGGAGATCGGCAAGGAATCTCGACATGAAAAGGTCGCCGTCGTCGATGTCGATGGTGACGTGGGAGCCCTCGTTGCAGACGGACCCCCTAAGACCCAGCGCGACGGCTGTACGGTAGACCGCGGGACGGAATCCCACTCCCTGCACAGTTCCCTTCACGATGAGCCGCATTATGGTGTGATGTGCTTACGCCGTCATATACCTTAGCGGACTGTCAACAGACACAGTTGATGAACAGGTCGGCTTTTTGGATGTATGTTCCTTGTGTGTGCAAATGTGTTTATACCCTGTATGGGGGTGTCATATCCATGAAGGAAATCACCGAGGACGAGGTCCTCTCCGCCATAAGGGAGAACCCCATGATCTGCACCCGCGCGCTGGTCAAGAAGCTCCGTCCCGAGGAGTTCAGGGACCTGGAGGCGTACAAGGGATACCTCTGCGCCCTGTAGCCCATGCTTACGAAGCTCTGGAAGGACGGCGTCATTATTTCCTCCAAGGTCCAGTGCTGCACCTTCAACCTGAAGCAGTGGCAGATTGCCTGATTCAGCAACAATTCTAAATCGGATACATCCATACAGGGTCAGAAGGTGTGCATCTTATGGAAGACGCAAGACAAGCACTCAACAAGCTGAATATGCTGATGTACTTCATGTTCGCCCTCATCGGAGTAGGCGCGGCCATGATCATCGTCGGCGTCATGAAAGGCATCCTGTTCCTCTGGATCGCCGGAATCGTCGTTATGTTCCTCTTCCTCGTGTTCGGAATCCCCCTCGTATGGGTCAGGAACTCCGAGAGAAGGACCAATCTCAGGATAGCCGTTTTCATCCTCGGATATGACGACTGTACCATCGAGATGATCTCCGGAAGCTGCGGAATCTCCGTCAACGAGGCCTGGGGCAAGGTCAAGTGGGCCCTCAACGCCGGCTACCTGCCCGGATACGTCATCAACGGAACCCACGTCTGCCTCGCCAAGCTGCTCGACCCCAACCTCCAGGAGCACGCTGTGGAGTGCCCCAACTGCGGTGCGAGCTTCACCTACGTCGGCAAGATCGGACAGTGTCCCTACTGCGGCGACTACTACCCGCCTCAGAACAAGAAGAACTGATCAAACCCTGAGGGCGGGTCCTCCCGCCCTCGTCCATTTTTTAGAAAAGCCTCTCTAAGAGGATTCAAGACCTCGATTTTGTGAAAGTTTCACAAAATCGGAAGATTAAATATTGAAAAAGGGGGACTCCCGTTGCCGGGAGTCCGGTGAAAGGTTTACTGGATGGCGTCCAGGGATCCGCATCCCTTGGCGCCCTCGATGCAGGAGCAGCCGGAGTCCTCGGAGATCTTGGGGAGACCGAGCTCCAGGAGCCTGAGGACCTTGTCGAGGCACTCGGCCATGGTCTTCATGACCATCTCGATGGTGACGTCCTCGTCCTTCCAGCAGTCGTAGTCGGTGACGGTGGCGAGGGAGCAGTAGCACATACCCAGCTCCCTTGCGAGCTGGCACTCGGGCACCATGGTCATACCGACGATGTCGCCGAACTGCCTGAACATGTTGGACTCGGCCCTGGTCGAGAACCTGGGCCCCTCGATGCACACATAGGTTCCCTTGGTGTGGTAGGCGATGCCCATCTGCTTGGCGGTGTCCGCGAAGACCCCGTTGAGGAAGGGGCAGCAGGGGTCGGGCATGGAGATGTGGACGGTCTTGTCCATGAAGTAGGTGTAGTCCCTCTTCTTGGTCATGTCGATGAACTGGTCGGCGATGACCAGGTCCCCGGGCCTGAACTCCTCCCTGAGGGATCCGACCGCGCAGGCGGAGATGACGTACTTCACTCCGAGCTTCCAGAGGGCGTACATGTTGGCCCTGTAGGGGACGGAGGACGGGGGGTGCTGGTGGGATTTGCCGTGCCTGAACAGGAAGGCGACCTCGACTCCGTTGATCTTCCCGATCATGATGGGGTCGGAGGGCTTTCCGTAGGGGGTGTCAGGGAATTCCTCCCTGATGGTCTCGAAGGTGTCCGGGTTGTAGATACCGGTTCCACCGATGATTGCGATCATAGGCATGCCTGCGGTATCCCAACGATTCTTTATTTAGTGTTTGGTCGATGACCACCCATGGCCGAGCCCGCTAAGAAGAAAGAGACCGACATGCTGTCCGACGATGAGCTCATGAGGCTGCTTCTTTGCGAGGACGAGGAGTTCAAGGACGAGGGCCGCGACCTCTACATGGACGAGGTCCTGAAGAAGATGAGGAAGGACCTGGGCACCGAAGAGGACAAAGACCCAGATACCCAGTGAGGGATCGTTTTGGATTTCAATTTCTATGTACCCGCCAACATCAGGTTCGGCAGGGGTAAGGCAGACATCATAGGTTCGGAGGTCGCCCGCTACGGGAGGAAGGCCTTCGTTGTCACCGGCAAGAGTTCCGCGAAGACGGGATTGCTGGAGAGGGCCCTGAAGCAGCTGGAGAACGAGGGCGTGGAGTACGAGGTCTTCGACAAGGTGTCGGAGAATCCTCTGACCACCACCGTGGAGGAGGGAGCCGCCAGGATCAGGGAGACCGGCTGCGACTGCATCCTGTCGATCGGGGGCGGGAGCCCCCTGGACGCCGCCAAGGGCATGTCCCTGCTGGCGAAGAACGGCGGCGACATCGACGATTACATCTTCAAGAGGGCGAAGGGAGAGTTCACTTCCTATCCCATCGTGGCCGTCCCGACCACCTGCGGTACCGGGAGCGAGAGCAACGGCACGGCAGTCCTAACCAATCCCAAGACCAAGGCGAAGAAGGGTCTGGCATATCCGTGCCTCATCGCGAAGAGCTCCATCGTCGACCCGGAGCTCATGGAGACCATGCCCAAGTCGGTGCTCGGTCCCGTGACCTTCGACGCACTGTGCCATTCAATGGAATCCTACCTCAGCCCCCAGGCCAACCCGTTCACCGAGCCTTATTCGGTGGATGCCATGCTGTACCTCGCGAAGTACATGGTCAGGGCCAACGACGACATCCACGACCAGGAGGCCATCGACGGTGTTACATTGGCATCCACCATGGTGGGTGCGGCCTTCTTCGTGGCCGGGCTCATCGCGCCTCACGGCATGGAGCACCCGCTCTCCGGGCTGAGGAACATCAAGCACGGAAGGGGACTCGCAGCCCTCAC
>CADAGG010000034.1:1120-11695 GCA_902787415.1 methanogenic archaeon | reverse complement strand
TTGTAAGGAGTCATGAAGAAAATCTTTGCATCGATCTCGCAGAGTTTGTCGCCAGTGTAACCGGTCTTGTCATATCCGTTGACCTGGGCCCATCCGTTGGCTCCTCCGAAGGATCCGTAGGAATCGATGGGGTAGAGAATACTGTTCTCTGCTGCAACGGAACTGGTGTTGTTGTAGAGGTACTGAGCAATGAACCATGAGCCCTCGACACTGCCGATGGCGTTAACGTATCCGTACTGACTGATTTCAAATTTGATGTTATCTTTTTTCATCGCGTTGGCAAATCCGTCCGCGGCGTTGTCGCCCTGTGCGGAATGCCATCCCTGGATAGATGTATCATCGCTGGAGAGATAGAAGTAATAGGTGTCCCTGTTGTCCCCATTATTTCCGCTCAGGACAGCGACAGCAGATGCGCCGATAACGACGGCGACAACCGCAACCGCTGCGATGATGAGCAAGTTACTTTTTGCCATTGATTCACCTCTTGGATTTACAAACCACCCTCAAGAATTAACGAACATTAACTCCGTAAATAGCTTGGTTAATACATCCAATGCGTCAAAATCAAAACGATAGTATTTATGTTTTAGCGTAAAACAATGTTACTGGTTTCTACAAACAACGACTATTCTGGTCGCTGATTACAATTTGTGTGATATGAAAACTAAATAGTGCTTAAACTATGAGGTCTCGATTTCATGCTATATCAAACGAGGAAGGAACTCGAATCGCTCCCCTCCACCGTCCACGGCGGACAGGGATGGAAGCTCGACGGGGTGGAGGACTACAGCCAGAACCTCAACCCCTTCGGCCCGCCCGAGGACCTCCCCTCGATACTCGCCGAGTGCGCCAAGGACACCGGCCATTATCCCGACGCCGACTGCACCTCGGTCAGGGAGGCCATCGCCAGACACTACGGCCTCGGCCCGGAGAACGTCGCCATGGGCGCGGGATCCTCCGAGATCATCCGCAACTTCCCCCAGGTATTCATCAGACCGGGGGAGAGCGTACTCATCCCCGCACCCTCCTTCGCCGAATATACCCAGCAGTGCAGGATCGCGGGCGTTCAGGTGGACAACATCGAGCTGAGAGCAGAGAATAATTTCTACCTCGACAGGGACGAGCTCTTCTCGAAACTCGAATCGAAGCACTACGCTGCGCTGTACATCTGCAACCCCAACAACCCCACCGGCAGGGTGGAGAAGCGCTCCAAGATCATCGACATCGTCAGGAGATGCGAGGAGCTCGGCACCATGGTCTTCCTCGACGAGACCCTGCTCTCGCTGGTGGCCGACGAGTCGCTCATCTCCCTCAGCGGCATGGTCCGCGAGTTCAGCAATCTCATAGTGGCGCATTCCTTCACCAAGTCCTTCGCCATCCCCGGCATGAGGGTCGGATTCGCCCTCGCCAACGAGTCGATAATCAAAGAGATGGACAAGGTCAGGCTCCCCTGGAACGTCGGCACCCTGGAGCAGAGCGCCGCCGAGCACCTGGTCGGCTGCGAGATGCCCTATGTCGTGGAAGCGGCCAACACCATGAGGAGGGAATCGGAGGTCATGCACTCCGAGCTTGAGGCCCTCGGATTCCCCGTCGGCCCGCTCTCGGACTCGTTCTTCTACTTCGTCCCGGTCAGGGAGCTCGGCATGAACGGCGCCGCCTTCCAGAGGGAGATGCTCAGGGAGGGCATCATGGTCCGCGACTGCGCCTCCTTCGGCCCCGCCTACACCGATTACGTCAGGTTCTGCGTCAAGGACCCCGCACGCAACAGAAAGTTCGTGGAAGCGGTGAACCGCGTCCTGAAATCCATGAGTCACTGATCACATGCAGCTATGGTTCGACGGCATCCTGATAATCATCCTCGCGATGCTGTTCGACCGCTACGTCGGCGACCCCTCCAACAAGTACCATCCCCTCCGGTGGATGGGCAATCTCCTGCAGGCGATCGACAACCGCCTCGTCAGGAGGAAATCCTACCGCGCGGTGCTCCTCGGATTCCTGTCGTACCTCCTTGTCTTCATCGTCTTCGGAGGTGTCGCAATCCTCATCACCGGGGGCATCCGCCACTTCCTCGGCGGCCAGGTCCCCTTCGATATCGCCGGGATCCATGTCACCCTCGGAGAGATTCTGTGGATAGTGGTGAGCGCCTACCTGGTGAAGATCACCTTCGCCCTCTTCGCCTTCAGGCGCTTCTGCAGACCCATCGAGGAGGACCTCCGGAAGGGCGACCTCGATGCCGCGGCCGATAAGACCCAGATGATGGTGAACAGGAAGATGAAAGGGATGGATCTCCCCCACATCACGTCCTCCTGCTGCGAGACCATCTCCGAGAACCTGGTGGACAGCGCGGTGTCCCCGCTCCTATACTACGGGCTGCTGGGACTTCCGGGAGCGGTCATGTTCCGCTGCGCCAACCTCATGGACGCCATGTGGGGCCGCCTCAACGAGAAGTACAAGGACCTCGGCCATTTCCCCGCCAGGTGGGACGACGTCCTGGGGTTCGTACCCTCCAGGCTCTCCCCGCTCTTCATCGGCCTCGCCGCATGGATCATGCGCATCCCCGGCCGCCGGAAGGCACTGAAGGCGGCTCGCGAGGAGCACCGCAAGACCCCCAGCCCCAACAGCGGATGGCCCATGACCGCCACCGCGGCCGCCATGGGCATCTCCTTCGAGAAGGAGGGCGTCTACGTCATGGGCGAAGGCCCCCTCCCCTCCATCGAGGACATCGCCCGCTGCTACCGCCTCATCGAGCTCACCGCGGTGCTTTTCACCGTCATCGTCGTGTTCCCGCTCTGCGCCCTCATAGGCGTGCACGTGCAGATTATATGCGAGGACTCGGTTATGGGATTAATAAGAGGGTTCTGATGGAATTCATAAAAAGCGTCGAAATCCACGAAGAGGACAACTTCGAGGCCACGGCGGTCATCAGGTTCACCGAGAGGATGGAGGTGCTCAGCAGCGCACCTAGGAACGGCGGGCACGCCGTCACCGACACGGTATTCATCATGCAGGTCCCCCACGACTACGTCAGCGCCGATTACCGCGCCGACCTGGAGGATAAGGCGGCGGAGTACTCCCTCCCCGCCGACGCCGTGGGATTCATGACCGCGGCCGAGGTGA
This sequence comes from methanogenic archaeon, assembly GCA_902787415.1. Classification (GTDB taxonomy): domain Archaea; phylum Thermoplasmatota; class Thermoplasmata; order Methanomassiliicoccales; family Methanomethylophilaceae; genus Methanomethylophilus. Next base: position 8,578 of record CADAGG010000034.1, on the reverse strand, counting down.
AGTACGTGTTCACCGACTGCGAGAAGACCGTGGACGGGGAGACCGTCTACGTGGCGTCCACCGCAGGGGTCACCAACTGCGTCTGCGCTGGCGACAGGATGGAGGGCTGGGAGCACCGCAAGGCACGTTCCGACGAGATCTACCGCAGGCTCATCGCCGGCACCATCAACACCGTCGTCGTGACCTCCAGGCCCCTCACCGATCCCGCCAAGATCAATCTCATGATCCCCCTCGTCGAGGGCAAGACCCTCGCCATGAGGGACCTCGGGTACGAGGAGACCGGGACCACCTCCGACGCCATGGCGGTCGTCTCCCCCATCGGGGAGGAGAGGTGCGAGTTCGCAGGGACCGGCACCCCGCTCGGCATGGCCGCGGCGCAGGGCGTCAGGGAGACCGTGGCGGGCTGCATCCGCAGCCGCGGGGAGTCACCCGAACCGCTCGACTGCCTCGCCATGCTGGAGAAGCAGGGCGTGACGAAGGAGATGCTCTGGGACTGCGCCTCCGCGTGCGGCCTGGAGGAGGAACTGACCGACCGTTTCTGGGATGTCTTCGATTCGATGGAGACCGACCCGGACATCTGCTCCCTGGTGTACGCCTCCCTCGCGGCAGGCCGCCAGGCTGACCTAAACTGCATCTACAACCAGATGGAGGGCGAGTACCCCGACATGCTCGTGGACGGCACCCTGGCCATGTTCCTGGCCGGGCGCATCTCCGAGACCAGGGGCGGCGACGCCACCATCGACTTACTTCGGATGAGGCCGCTGAAGGACAGCGGGCTCGCCGAATACATAGAGAACACCGTCTACGGCCTGGTAGCAGGCGTGGTCGGATACATCACGGGGTATACCGATGAGTGAACAGAATGATGACGGAAGGACGTGGACAGGTCCCCTGACCGCTTCTTCCCCGGAAGACTACGAAAAGAAAGAGGAATCCAAGGTGGAATTCGTCGAGGAGGAGCCCGTACAGGCCGCTCCCTCCGAGGAACCCGCTGCGGAACCTGTCAAGAAAGAGACCGAGGACCTCGACACCCTCCTGAAACAGGGATGGGACATCGTCGTGGCCAAGGTCGGAGAAGACAAGGCCGAGGACCTGTCCGACGAGGAGGCCATGGCCATCATCCGCGAGGAGGACGAGGCGCTCTACAACAGGATCGTCAGCCTCTCCCCCAAGGCGGAGGAGAAGCCCGCGGCAGAGGAGCCTGTGCAGGATGTGCCAGCACAGGAAGAGGCTGCACCTGCGGAGACCACCGCCCTGACCGAGACGGAGACCCGCCCCGCTCCCGCAGGCAACATGGAGCCCGTGAAGAACAGCAGGATGCGCAGCATCAACACCTCCGGCATCATGGGCGCCATCAAGTGCATGCTGTCCTTCTTCACCATCATCAGGATCAACGTCGACGAGAAGGACATGGAGGCCATGGACCAGAACTTCTGGCTCGCCCCCGTGATCGGACTCATCACCGGAATAGTGGGATTCATCGCTTGTCTGATCTTCGCCATGGCCGGACTCAGCTACATCCTGGTCCCCTGCGTGGCCCTCGCCAGCGTGTACCTCTTCTCCAAGTTCCTGCACTTCGACGGCCTTGCCGACTTCGGCGACGGTCTCGTCGTCTCCTCCGGCAGTCAGGAGGACCATGTCCGCGCACTGAAGGACAGCCGCGTCGGCGCCGGAGGACTCGGAGTAGCGCTCACCGTGGTGCTCCTCACCCTGGTAGCATACATGGAGTTCGACAACCTGTTCGCGATGCCCATCCACAACTGGACCTTCGCCATCGGAGTACCCATGGCAGTCCTCAGCGTGGAAGTGCTCGTGAAGTACTCCCAGGTGGTCGCAGCCTCCTTCGGCAATCCCGGCAACGGCATGGCCGCCAACCAGGTACGCAACAGCGACTTGAACACGTTCATCCTGTCCTCCGTCCTGACCCTCATCCTCCTGGCCATCACCACCGTCATCGGATGGGCCATGATCAGGTACAGCAGCCTCGGTGCCGTCGGCATCCCCGGCTGGGAGATCGGACTCCTGTTCGTGCTCGGCTTCGGCATGGCGATCTTCGTCGGAATGGTCATGGCACGCTACGCCAACAAGACCTTCGGATTCGTCAACGGCGACATCCTCGGTGCCACCAACGAGATCTCCCGCTGTGCGATCCTCCTGCTGACCGTGCTCATCGCGGGGTTCATCGTAGTCTGGTGAACATGGAAGCGCTCATCAACGCCGGCGGCAAAGGCACCCGCATGGGGGACTGCGGAATAGAGAAACCCATGCAGGTCATCGGCGGCGAGCCCGTGGTGATGCGCGTGGTCAACTCCATGCGCAACGCCAGGGGCATCGACCGCGTCCTGGTGTCGGTGAGCGACCATACCTCGGAGACCGCCCGTTATCTGGAGGATAACGGGATCGAAACCATTCACACGTCCGGGGACGACTTCATGATGGACCTCCACGACGCGTTCGGCGTCATGAACGGGAAGTACGTCCTGACCAGTCCCTCGGACATCCCCATGATGACCTCCACGGTCATCGAGAAGACCGTGGAGGCCTTCCGCCCCGAGATGCAGTCCATGATCGTTTTCATAGATGCTGGCACTGTTCGCGAGATGGGCGTCATCCCCTCGTACACGAGGGAGATAAACGGAAAAGAATGGGTAGTCTCGGGCGTGTCCAGCATGGACCGCGAGGCCACCCTGAAGGGAGAGTACCTCAACGAGGAGGGACTCTTCACGGACTGGAAGGAGCTCGCCGTCAACGTCAACACGCAGGGCGAGCTCGCTCTGGCCCGTAAACTGGTTTGATTCACTCCTCTTTCTTAGCTGCCTTCTTGGCAGGGGATTTCTTCTTGCGGTCGCTGACGACCACCTTCACGACCTTGCCGACCCTGCTGTCCGAGGGGGCCGCGGGCTCCGCCTCGGAGGCGGGCCTCTTCTTCTTGCGGGAACCGCAGTCCATGTTGATGCACTCGGTGATGGAACCGAGCGATACCACGGGGGCTCCGCAGTCGGGACAGGACTCGCCGGTGGGGACGATGGATCCCCTGGGCCTGAGCGGGTAGGTCTGGGTGCAGCGGGGCCATTCGGAGCATCCCGCGAAGCGCTTGCCCGCCTTGGAATAGGTGACGCGGATGGTGCCGACCTTGCAGGTGGGGCAGGGTCCGAGGTCGTTCTTCTCGGTGTTGCTGGGGCACTTGGGGTCGATGCACTGCACGGACGGGGGCATGCCCTTCCTGACCACCTTGATCTGCGCGAGACCGCAGGAGGGGCAGGTGCTCTCGAGCATCTGCACCAGCGCTCCCTTAGGGAGCGGGTAGGCGCGCTTGCACTCGGGGTAGCCGTTGCATCCGATGAAGTTGCCGTTCTTGGACTTCTTGACGGTCATGCTGTTACCGCAGCTGGGACATAGGCCGACGTACTGCTGCTTCTTGAGGGCGGACTTGATCTCGTCGCCGATCTGCTCGCTGTCGGCGTCCAGTTTGACGGCGACGTCGTGCAGCATGGACTGCGACTCCTCCACGACCTCGTCGAGGGTCTTGACGCCGTCCGTGATGCTCAGCATGTCCCTCTCGAGCTTGGCGGTCATCTCGGGCTCGGTGATGCCTCCCCCGTGGTGCTCCAGGGCCTTGGTGAGGGCGATTCCGCTGGCGGTGGGGATCAGATAGTTGCCCTGGACGTAGTTCCTGGAGAACAGCTTGCCGATGATGTCGTGCCTGGTGGACTTGGTACCGAGCTGGAGCCTGTCCATCTCCTGGATGAGCGAACCCTGGTTGTACCTGTAGGGGGGCTTGGTCTGTCCCTCCTCCTCGGAGATGCTGCGCACGTCGATCTTCTCGCCGACCTTCATCTCGGGCACGCGGGTCTCGGCGGAGCGGAGGTACTTCTTGTAGAACTTCTTCCAGCCCTGCTCCTTCTGCACGTATCCCTCGGAGACGAACTTCTCCCCGTTCACGTCGAGGACGGTGTTGGTGACCTCGGCGACGGCGTTGGGGGCCACGGTGGCCATGAACCTGCGGGCGATGAGCTCGTAGAGCTTCCACTTGTCGCCCTTGAGCTTGGCGGAGGTGGCTCCGGCGGTGGGGTAGATAGGCGGATGGTCCGTGGTGCGCCTCTTTCCCCTGGAGGGGGAGATCTTCTCCTGCTTGAGGAGCTCCTCGGCCTCCTCCTTCATGTCGGAGTCCTTCAGCTTCTCGAGGACGCTCCTGAGGCTCAGGCTCTTGGGGTACTCGGTGTTCTCGGTACGGGGATAGGAGATGTATCCTCCGGTGTAGAGGTCCTCCGCAATCTTCATGGCGGCGGAGGGAGGGATGCCGATCTTGTTGGCCTCGACCTGCATCATGGTGGTGTCGAAGGGCGGGGGCCTGTACTCCTCCTTGAGTCCCTTCTCGAATGAACTTACTACTGCTTCCTTGACGTCCTTGGTCCTGTCGTAGATGGCTTTAGCCTCGGCCTCGTCCCAGATCTGGCCCTTCTCGTGGGTCCCCTTGAAGGCGAGCATGCCGAACCTGCCCTCGATGGTCCAGTAGGGGGTGGGGACGAAGTTCTCGATCTCCTCGTTGCGGTCCACCAGGAGCTTCAGGGTGGGGCTCTGCACACGGCCCACGGACATGAAGTTCTTGCCGACCTGTCCGGAGGACAGGGAGATGAGCCTGGTGAGCACGGCTCCCCAGGAGAGGTCCACGACCTGCCTGGCCTCGGCGGCGTTGGCCAGTTTCTCGTCGGGCTCGACGAGGTTGGCGAAGGCGTTCTCGATCTCACCCTTGGTCAGAGCGCTGAACTTGGCCCTCCTGACCTTGGCCATGTCAGCGTTGGCGGCCTTGACGGTCTCCATACCGATGAGCTCTCCCTCGCGGTCGTAGTCGGTCGCGATGATGATCTCGTCGGACTCCTTGGCGAGCTCGGAGATCTTGGAGAGGATGGACTTCACGCGGACGGTCTTGATCTGCGGGGCGCTGACCAGCTCCACGGGGGAGGTGGCCTTCCAGTCGCCGTACTTCTCGGGATAGTCGAGCTCCATGATGTGTCCCCTCAGACTGACCACGTTGTAGTCATCGTTTCCGATGCTGAAGGTCAGGGAGGTGACTCCGCCTGCGGAAGCCGAATGAGAGTTGCCGTCGGAGAGGATGGTGGCGATCCTCCTCGCAGCGTTTGCCTTCTCGGTAATTATCAGGATTTTCATTGGGAATCGAAAGTGGTTAGTTATTATTTATAATTATAATAAAAAAGGGAAGCTAATATCATTTCAGCAAATGGATTCTGTGCCAACCCTTATATGGATGGATGTATATTCCAACATAATGCAGGCAGAAGACGTTATCAACATGCTCCGTGCCCACAAAGGCGTCTACGATGTCTTTGTCATGGATGGGTCCACCGCCGTCCGCATGGAACTGGCCGAATCCAAGAACGGAGGCTTCTGCTGCAAGTACGAGAACCGCGCCCTCAACGAGAGCAGGTCCATGGACCTCAGGCTCTGCGTGTTCTCCGACTCCTTCCTCGAAGCGCCCACCGAGATGATGACCATCCTCGCGGACGATTCCGGGCACATCTTCGGACACGACGTCCCCAAAGGCATGTCCCGCGAGAAGATCGGCGAGGAGGCCATTTGGGTCAGCAGCACCTACGTGATGTACGCGCAGGAGATGCCCACCTCCGACCTCAAGTTCGTCGTCCTCCCCCACAGCATCTCCTTCCTGGAGAACCTGAAAGGCGTGAGCAAAGTGGTGGCCTTCAACCCCGCCATCTCCACCAATGTTTTCCTCCGCGAGAGGTTCGGATACACCGGGCCCGTCAACGCCACCTCCACCATCATCGCGGTCAACTTCAGCGAGTGAGGCGCCATGCTCCCCGAGAGTCATTCGCTTCCGGGGCTCTACCGCGACAAGGCCTACGGCACCGTCACGGACCGCGTCTGCTGCAGACTCTCATCATTGCCGTCGGTCGTTCAGGCGCTAGTGCCAGATACCGAGGATCTCGAGGTTTTTCTGAAGGAGGAGTCCGGTGTTCAGTCGGGCACCATGGCCATGCGCAACGACGCCCTGAGGGAGACCCTGGAGAAGGAGCACCACGTCATCCTCCTGCAGGACAGCGGCTACCTCGACGGGGTCCCGCCCTGCGTGCTCACATGGGAGAACATGCACGGCGACGTCATCGCCTACGACATCCCGCAGGACAAGATCGAAGAGTACCGCAGGCGGAGCGACATCATCTTCCTCTCGGACCATTTCGTCCTCAACTGGAAGATGAAGATCGACGAGGACGTCACGGCGGTGCTCCACGCATCTCCGGTCAGGGCCCTCGACACCGAGGAGGGAGTGAGGGGAGCCATCGCGATGTATCCCGCCCTTCCCGTGGACAGGCTCATCCGCTCCCGCTACGGGATGGATCCCTCCGGGAAGTACGCGACAGTGATAGTATCCTTCGACGGGATGGAAAACGGGGACCGGGCAAGGGCCCGGTAAGTGAATTTCAGTCGTTCCTGGGGCCGATGTAGTGCATGTGGCCGGTCTTCTTGGCGGCCATGGTGAGCTTGCACCTGAGGACGCCCTTGATGGATCCGAGGTCGTTGGTGAGCTTCTTGAGCTCTCCGAGCTCCCCCTCCACCGCGATGATCTCGAGGCACTTGTCATGGTCGAGGTGCATGTGGATGGTGGTGGCGATGGTCTGCAGGGCGGCGTGCTGCACCTCGGTGAGCTTCTCGCTCAGGCCGGTGGTGTCGTGGTCGTAGACCATGGTGATGACTCCGCACATGTACTCCTTGTCGTTCTTCCACTCGGTCTCGGCGAGGGTGTCGCGGACCAGGTCGCGGATAGCCTCGGACCTGCTGACGTAACCTTTCTTCTGAATCACTTTGTCGAACTCGTTGAGAAGCTCGGGTTCGAGGGAAACACCGATGCGTGTTACTCCATCCATGAGGCGGAGTATGCGTTTTTGGCTAGTTAAAGCTATCTAGCACATATGGAGCGCATACCTTGGACTATGCTCGGTATTATCGGACACACCCCTTATTAGATGGTATGGCATCCCTAGACCATATGTCGGAACTCTCCCAACGCCTCGCGGAACTCCTGGATGCATCGGTGGCCAAATGCACCGAGGGCCAGGATGTTGCGGTCGCCTTCTCCGGCGGCATCGACTCCAGCCTGGTGGCCGCCCTGGCCAAGAGGCACGCGAACAGCGTGAGGCTGTACACCGTGGGCGCCAGGGGCTCCCACGATGCCGAGGCCGCGCAGGAGGTCGCACCCCTGCTCGGACTGGAGCTCACGGTCATCGACCTCCCCGACGGGGACATCGTGGAGAACCTGAGGGAGATGATCTCCGTCACCGGCACCGAGAGCCCGCTCACCCTGGCGTTCGAGATGCCCCTGTTCTGCGTCATGAGGAACTGCCCCGAGGGCACCGTCCTCGGCGGACAGGGGGCGGACGAGCTCTTCGCCGGCTACAACAAGTACGTGGGCATGAAGGACCT
>CADAGG010000034.1:0-1054 GCA_902787415.1 methanogenic archaeon | reverse complement strand
TGAAGTACGCCTACCTCGACAAGGACATCGTGGCCCTCTCCCGGAACGCCCCCACCGAGGCCCTCCGCCCCATCGACGAGGACGTGAGGAAGAAGCTCCTCTCGGACGCGGCCTGCGACCTGGGATTCGGGTTCCTGGCGGACAGGAAGAAGAAGGCCGCCCAGTACGGATCGGGCATGATGGACGCCGTCCGCAGAGTATGCAAATCAAAGGGATGCACCTACAACGAGCTGGTGGCCGAACTGGTCAGGTCGGTGAAGAAATGAGCAGACCCGAGAACTACGAGCGCCAGCTGAGGTGGATAAAGCGCCTGCAGATCCACGGCATAAAGCTGGGGCTGGGCAACATCACCACCCTCCTCCGCAGGATGGGCGATCCACAGAACGACTTCCGTTCCATACACGTGGCGGGGAGCGACGGCAAGGGTTCGACCTGCGCCATCATCGCCTCGGTGCTCCGTGAGGCGGGTTACAGGGTGGGAGTATATTCGTCGCCGCACATCCTGAAGTTCAACGAACGCTTCTCCGTGGACGGGGAGGACATCTCCGACGACGACTTCGCACGCACCGCCGCCCGCGTCAGGCACTTCGCCGACGACCTGGCCGAGAGCGACATCGTCTGCACCCAGTTCGAGGTGCTGACCGCCATGGCCTTCGACTACTTCCGCACCATGGGGGTCGACTTCGCGGTGGTGGAGGTGGGCATGGGCGGACGCTTCGATGCCACCAACGTCATTGTGCCAGAGGTCGCAGTCATCAATAACATAAGCATGGAGCACACCGCCTTCCTCGGCGACACCATCGAGAAGATCGCCTTCGAGAAGGCCGGGATCATCAAGCACGGCATCCCCTCCGTCACGCTCAACCCCTCCCCCGCCGTAGATGTCATAAAGAAGGTGGCGCACGAGCTGAATTCCAAGCTCACGGTCGTAGATCCGGAGGAGATCGAGGTGATCGAGAACCTGCCGGCCGGCCCCAGGTTCAGGTTCAAGGGAGAGGAGTACAGGCTCTCCATTCCCGGCCGCAACGGGGCCAAGAACGCAGCGCTGGCACTT
>CADAGG010000033.1 GCA_902787415.1 methanogenic archaeon | reverse complement strand
GTGCCCACGATGATGGCCAACGGCGTGGCAAGTCCGAGGGCGCAGGGACAGGATATCACGAGGACGGAGACCATCACGGTGACCGAGAACGACGCGCTCCTTCCCGAGAGGAACCATACCGCGCAGCATGCAACGGCTATGAGCAGCACCGCGGGGACGAACACCCCTGCGACCTTGTCGGCCATGCGGGCGATGGGGGCCTTGGTGCCCTGTGCCCCCTCGATCATCGAGACGATCTGATGGAGCAGAGTATCCTTGCCGGTCTGTTCCGTCCTGATGCGGAGGCTGCCGGAGCCGTTGACCGTGGCGGTGTACACAGTATCCCCCACGTTCTTCATCACGGGGACGCTCTCCCCGGTGAGCATGGATTCGTCCACGTCCGAACCGCCGTCGATGACGGTACCGTCCACAGGGATGCTCTCCCCCGCCCTGACCAGGACGGTGTCGCCGACCTCGACCTCCGAGGCAGGGATCCTGACCTCTTTTCCGTCACGGATGACCGAGGCCTCCTGCGGCTCCCTCCTCAGGAGTTCGCTGACGGCATCGTTGGTCTTGACCTTGCCCATGGCCTCCAGGTACTTCCCGATGGAGACGAAGGCGATGATCATGGCTGCCGAATCGAAGGCCAGGTGCATCATGTAGTCCATGTTGGCCTCGGGTTCGTTGACCGAGATCATCATGGCCAGGAGATAGACGCTGTAAGTGAAGCCTATGCCCGTTCCCAAGGCGACGAGGGTATCCATGTTGGGGCTTCCGCGGAGGAGCGCGGGGATGCCGCGTATGTAGAACCTCCTGCCAGACCACAGGACGGGTATGCACAGCACCATCTGGATGGCGGCATAGGTGATGTGGTTGTTATCGTGTTCGAAGGGGACGTTTATGTCGGTGAGCATGCCCACCATGGCGTATACCGTCAGGGGGATGGCGAAAACCATCGCTATGGCGAGATTGACCTTCCTCTCTCTGGCCTCCCTGCGGTCGGCCTCGGTGGAATCGCCCTCGATGACCGTGTATCCCGCCTTCACGATGGCCTTGACGACATCCTCGTGGGACGTCCTGGAATCGTCATAAGTCACCGTGGCGGTGTTATTGCCGAAATTGGCAACGCTGCCGGTGACGCCGGGGAGCTTCCTGGTGGAGTTCTCGATCTTTACCGCGCAGGCAGCGCAGGACATGCCGCCTATGCGGAGCGTCTCCTTCTGTTCGCTCATATCAGAACAGGCCCTTCTTGATCTTGGCGGGGAAACCGGCGTCCACCACCGCTTCCACGAGCTGTTCCTCGGTGACCGAGGACTCGTCGTAGGTGCACGAGGCGGAACCGATCTTGACCTGGAGGTCGGAGACGCCCTTGTTCTTCAGGGCTTCCTCGACCTTCGCGACGCACATCTCGCAGGCCATTCCGTCGATCTTGAGCTTCAATTTAGCCATGTGTAATAATTTTCATGACATTATTAATACCCTTGCCGTTCAGGAGGAAAGCTGCGCATGCTCGATGGCGGTGACAATCTTGGCGATCTCGGCCTCGGGGTTCTTGTACATGCCGGGGGTCCAGACCCTGTGGATGTGCCAGCCTCTCGATTCGAGGTACTTCTGGCGGTGGTAGTCCCTCTCCCTGGTGTCCTTCGAGAGCGAATAGATGTGGCTGTCGCATTCGATTCCGAGGATGAATTTGTTGTCCTGCTTGACCGCCAGGTCGATGCTGTATCCGCCGATTCCGATGTTCTTCTCGACGGTGTAGCCCTTCCTGACCAGGGCGGTGTAGACCCTGTTCATGACGGGGGTCTCGCTGCCGATCTCGTCCGCATACTCTTCCTGATGAGGCACGAAGCTCTGCAGGATGGAATGTGCCAGAGGGGTGTTGCCATCGCTGACGGACTTGGCGTACTGGAGGTACTTCTTGAGGATCCTGGGGCCGTCGCTCTTGAGGTTGTCGACCTGGAGCTCCTCGGGCTCGATGGAGTCCACGATGTAGATCTTCTTCTTGGCGCGGGAGATGGCCACGTTGAGCCTGTTCTCGCCTCCGCGCATGTTCAGCCATCCGAACCTCTGCATGAACTTGCCGTCCTCGTTCTTGGCGTAGGCGACGGAGAATATGATCACGTCTCTCTCGTCTCCCTGCACGGACTCGATGTTCTTCACGAAGAGACCGACGTCCTCCCCGTTGTCGAAGCGCTTCATCTCCTCGGAGACGGCGGTGGCGAAGGCGGGGTCGGTGGCGGCGTAGTCCTCGATCCTGTCGTACACGAGGTCGCGCTGCGACACATTGAAGGTGATGATGCCGACGGTCTCGCGGTTCTGCCTGGTCAGGAAGAATTCTCTTAGGATTTCCACGACCTTGTCCGCCTCGGCCTCGTTGTGCCTGTCCACCCAGGTTCCGTCCACTTTGATCACCTCTATGGGAGGCCTCTCGGGCTGGACGATGTTGGGGGAGACGTACAGCTTGCCACCGTAGAAGGCGTAGTTGGAGAATGCGATGAGCTCCTCGTAGCGGGACCTGTAGTGGAAGTTCAGCAGGATGCTGTCGTACCTGGCGCGGGCCAGGTCGAGGAGGCTCTCCTCCTCGAGGGCGCCGTTGACCATCTCGTCCTCGTCATCCTCGTCCTCGTCGTAGCTGACCCTCCCGGTACCGAGGCTGGAGGGCCTGAGCTGCTTGTGGTCGCCGGCGATGACGACCTTCTTGGCGCGGTAGATGGAGGGGATCCCCTTCTCGACGTACATCTGCGATGCTTCGTCGAAGATCAGCAGGTCGAACAGACCCATCTCCATGGGGATGATGTCGGACACCACCTCGGGTGTGAGCAGCCAGACGCGGATGCCCTTGAAGAGTTCGAACCCGTAGCGGTTGATGAACTTGTTGAGGCTCCACTTCCTCTTGTTCTCGACGATCCTGGCTATATCGCCCCTCCTCTTGGATTCGGTGATGTACCTGAGGTCGTTGCTGAGGATGCTCTCCATCATCTTGCGGGTCATGGCGCGCTTCTGCGTCATGTTGCGGTCGATGTTGGCGATGATGCTGTCGAAGTCGTGGAGCTCCTGGAGGATGTCCTTGTGGGAGGCGTCGAACCTCTGCAGGTGGTCGTTGAGGATGAACCGGTAGATCTCGTCATTGGTGGTGGAGTCCGAGCTCCTCATGTCCCTGCTGAGGTCGAGGAGGCTCTTGCCGTAGTCCTTCTCCATGTCGGTGAGTCCGCGGTAGACGGTGGACCTGGCGCAGAACACGTCGTAGTCGTCGACGGTGTCGATGAGGGCCACGGGGTCGTTCTTGATCTCCTCTATGGTCTTGTTGCTGAAGTTGGTGAAGTACTTGTTCGCGAGGTCGGTGGCGTCGCGGGTGACCTTGCCCTTGGAGAACAGCCTGGAGATGAATCCCTTGCTGTTGAGGTCCCTGACCTCGGCGTCCAGGCGCTCGAGGTCGGCCTTCATCTCGCTGAGCTCGTAGCTGCTGAGGTCGGCCTTCATGAAGGCCATCCACGGGGATTTGTCGAGGACGTTCTCGTAGTCGCGGATGTTGTTGACCAGAACGGGGTTGGAGAACTTGACGTGCAGGTCCTTGACGGTGGGGAAGTCGGCGCGGGTGAGGGCGGGCGCGACGCCGTCCTTGTAGCGCTTGTAGGCCTCGTACTGGACCTTGTCGTTGAGGTCGAGCCACGGGTCCATGGCGTAGAGGCTGCAGGCGGGGATGCCGAAGTCCCCCTCGTCGTACACCTCGGACGCGATGTGCGTGAGCTTGCCGATGTCGCGGTCGATCTCCGCGGAGATGGCATCCACGCTGACGGACTGGGCCACGGGCTGGATGCTGAGCATGGTGGACAGCTGCTTGTAGAAGCTCTCCTTGTCGGCGGTGTCGTCGATCTGCATGCAGAACTTGGAGAGGGGGCCCATCCTCGAGTACACGACGTCGAGGGCGGTCTTCTTCTCGGACACCATCAGCACGGTCTTCCCGGTGGCCACCGCGGCAGAGATGAGTCCGGTGATGACCTGCGACTTACCGGTGCCGGGAGGGCCCTGCACGACGAGCTCGTCCTTCTTCTGGATGGCGGTCAGGATGTTCTCCTGGGCGCTGTTGAGCGAGTTGATGTAGTAGAGCTCCTTCTCCGACGCCATGACCCCCTGGGACTTCATGTCCTCGTCGGACAGGGGCAGGGGGTAGTCGGAATAGAAGTCCTCGTTGTTGAGGTCCTTGATGAGGTCGGAGAGGCTGTTGTTGATCTCCTTCCCGGACAGGAGGGTGTCGAAGTCCCTCTGGATGAAACTGGAGTAGGACGGATACTTCCCGACCACGATGTTGTGGACCACGTGGAGCTCTCCCGGCGCGTAGTCGGGGAACTCGGACACCCTGTACTCGGTGAACTCGGTGACGGTCTTCTTCGGGGGGAACTCGAGGTGCATGCCCTCGCCCTCGTAGAACTGCTTGAGATCGTTGATGAAGTTCTTCTCGTCGTAGGTCTCGATGACGTTGTCGGGCAGGGGACGGTTCCTGCCGCCGATCTTCATGGAAGCGAGCAGGAGGGTGTTGTTGAACACGGCATCCCTGCTGTCGTCCATCCTGAGCTTGATGACGGTGCCCTCCTTCTCCATGGTGACGGGGAAGAGTGCGAGGGGGGCGCGGATGGGGAAATCGTCGTCGCCGACGAGACGGCCCTCGACGAAGGGATACGCAAGGTAGAGGTCGAAGGCTCCCTTCTCCCTCTGGTCGCGGTTGACCTCCCTGATGATCTCGTTGACGCGTTTGAAGACCTTCGCCTCCTCCTTGGATTTGGCGTCGCAGAGGTTGACGACCCTCTTGCTCCCGAATATGAGGCCCAGGGCCTCGGTGCCGCGTCCGGTGACGCAGGGGTCGAAGGAGTACTTCTTGCTGGTCCTGGGCTGGAAGAGCAGACGGTTGGCCTTGCTGATGTTGACCAGCTTCTTCTGCAGCTCCCTGAGCGTCTGGGCCAGACGGCGGTCGATGGCGGAACCCTTGGCCGCTGTGACCGCGTATTTCTTGGTGACCGCGAGGAAGGCCGGGCCGTACTGTTCGACGAAACGGTCGCCGATGCCCTCTATGGCCTTGAAATCCTCCAGCTTGGTAGGCACGCGCTGCGCCATCTCCTTCAGGGCTTCGTCGCTGCATACGGGCGGCTCCCTTCCGTTGGCATTTGCGTTCTTCTTCCTGAGGTCATCCCTCGTCAGTAACAGCTCGTGGAATAATTCGTTCTCCAAGCTCATGGTCCCATCCGCGGTGGGTATGTAGATTCCCCAATAAATGGGTTCCGAGTGGAACGGCCGGCGGGTCCTTCGCCAATATCCAAATATCGGTTCGGGGATGAGGTCCTCATGATAGTCCCAGGACTAGTTTTTGAGAAGAGGCTTGCCGTCGAGGAAAAGGATACCGCGCTCTCCTGGGGGAGCGGTACGCTGCCGGTCCTCGCCACCCCCAGGATGATCCTGCTGGTGGAGGAGGCGGCCTCCGCCGCCGTGGCCCCCTACCTGCCCGAGGGGGACACCACCGTGGGCACCCTGGTGGACATCAGGCACGTGTCGGCATCCCCCGTGGGGACCGAGGTCCTCTGCAGGGTGACCGTGACCGAGGTGGACCGGGCCCGCATCAGGTTCGCGGTCTCCGTCACCGATGCCTTCGGGGATGTGGGCACAGGGTTCCACGAGCGCTTCATAGTCCATTCCGACAAGTTCATGGCGAAGGCCGAAGCGAAGCTCAGGTGAGCTCAGAACTTCTTCTCGTCCTTCACGATGAAGGACAGCACCGCGATGGACGCGGAGATGACCAGCAGTACTGCTGAAACCACGGTGATGCCGCTCAGGAACACGGGGGCGGTGAGCGAATCGATGTCGATCCCGTCCGTGCCCGAGGCGAGGGTGAAAACGAGTGCGGTGAGAGCGGTACCTATTGCCCCTCCGATGTAATATGCCTCGTTGGTGAGGGAGGATGCCATCTCGGGTTCGTCTCCCGCATGTTCGACCAGGCGCGAGGCCATGGGGCCGCCTACGCAGGCCCAGGAGAGTCCCATGAGGATCATGGTGGTCAGGAACAGCGCCCAGTGCATGTTGTCCGCCGCGAGGATGAAGATGATGAACGTCGCCACGGCGAACAATCCCGACAGGACGCAGAAGATCATCCTGCCCTTGGTGTCTGAGAGCCTTGCCAGGGGCATGCCGAAGATGGCGGTCACCAGCGGCGAGGACAGCAGGAACAGCCCGGTGGTGAGGGAAGACATCCCCAGACATATCTCGGCATAGAACGGCACGAGATACAGGATGCCCATGAAGACCATGTTGATCTCCATCAGGGTTATGAAGATGAGGGCGAAGTCCCAGCGTCTGAACATGGAGAGTTTCAGGAGGGGGTTCTCGCGGTTCCGCTCGACGCGGATGAATACCACCAGGACGGCCAGCCCCACCGCTCCGGCGATGACGGAATACATCCTCATATCGGAGTGGGAGAGAGTCTCGATCGCGAAGGTGATGAGGACTATCGCCACCAGCAGCAATAAGGCGCCCGCCTTGTCCAGGGTGGACTTCCTGGCAGGTACGGTGCCCTTCGGCACGGCCATGAGCATCAGCGGGACGGCGACCAATCCCAGAGGGATGTTGATCAGGAAGATCCAGTTCCAGTCGGTGAAGTTGACGATGGCCCCTCCGAGGGCGGGCCCGATGGCGAAACCCATCGAGGCGCCGATGGTGACGATGGAAAGGCCGAAGGCGAGCTTCTCCGGGGGCAGGTGGACCACGCAGCACATGGGGCCCGCGGCGGCCATCATGCCCGCACCCACGGCCTGGGCGGCCCTTGCCGCGATGAGCATGGGGAACGAGACGGAGATGCCGCAGAAGAGCGAGCTTATCGTGAAGATTGCAAGGCCGAGGGCCATGATGAGCCTGATGCCCTTGTCGGCCGCGATCCTGGCGAAGGCCACCAGGGTACCTGCCAGGATCATCATGTAGGTGATGGACACCCACGAAACGGTGCCGGTATCGACACCGAACGAACTGCCTATGTCGGGAAGGGCGACGTTGACGATGCTTCCGTCCACTCCGTCCATGAAGGTGGCGAAAAACACCACTGCCAGTAACATACCCGTATGTTTCCTGTCGAGCAGCTCGTTCATAGGCGTTCCATATGGTAAGAATATAAAATTTTTCACAGGAACGTATTCAGGACGACAGGCACCATCAGGCATCCCGTCAGACATACCCTGCTTACTCCGAGGGCGGGAGGGATGCGCCCTACCGCCGCAGATATCACGAGGACGGCCAGTCCGAACGGCCCGGTGAACAGCAGCACCAGGATCACGATAAGTGCCAGAACCGCATTTCCCATGGTCTCCGGGGAGATCCTGCCGGAGACGCGGACCATCATCTTCCCCGCGCCGATGGTGGCCGCATAGCCGAGCAGCGAGGCGAGGGCCATGCTCATCAGAATCAGGACGAAGGCCTCGGAGCAGAACCCTCCCAGGGATTCCCCGATGACCTGTTTCACCGCCATGCACGGCCCCGACCTCCCGCTGCCGGAGACGGAGAGGGTGACCACCGAGAACACGGATGTCACCGTTCCGATGCGGGCGGTCATCGATATGAACCTGGTCGGGTCGTTCTCGCGGGTCACCGCGGAGGCCAATGTCGCTCCGGCGGTGGCGGTGATCCCGGGGAACCATCCTGCGATTATCCCCGTGGCGACCCCTCTGATCCCGGGGACAGGTCCCACGGGATCGGTCCCGTCGTCACGCTGTGCGGGGATCCTCCCTCCAGAAGCGGTATCCAGCAGGAGAGGGAGTCCGAAGAGTCCGGTCAGCAGGGGGAACAGGAGCGTACCCCCGCCGATGATGCCGAAAACGGGAATCGTGCCGGAATTCACGATCATGCCCATGAGCCCGGTGAGGATCAGCAGAGCGGCCGCGACGAGCCTGTCCTCAGACACGAGGACTATGACGAGGAGGGTCACAGTGACCACTCCCAACGTGAAGCAGTCGATGATCTCCGACCCTCCGCGGAGCATGAGCCACTGCAGCGGGACCGACAGTGCCAGAGCGGATACGGAGCCTACCGCGCTGCCGATGGCGGCGGCCCTCACCGCGGCCATCCCCCGGCCCTCGGAGAGCAGTCTGTGCCCGGGCAGGACGGTCAGCGAATCGTCGGGATCGGGGGCACCTATGAACACCGACGGGACGAAGTCCACGAAGGAATGGACCGTCGCCGCGGACATGATGCAGCAGGATATCAGGACGGGGGTGAAGGAAGGGTCGCAGAATCCGGATACGATGCCTTCCATGAGGGGATAGGACCCCAGGAGCACGGTGGCGGCCGTGTTGACGTGGATGCCCGGCACCAAACCCGTGAACGTCCCGATGGCGGCGCCTATGACGCCTGCGGACAGTACCAAAAAGATGATGTCGGGACCCACATCCCGTCCACGGCACGGACGGTTTAAGAAGAGGGCATTACAGTTAGCAGGTTCTGCATTGGACCTTTCCGTCGACGACCGATACCCTGACCAGGGTCTTCACCCTGAGCCCGGTCCTCTCCAGGACCAGGTCCTTGCCGTCGTTCTTCTCGACGGGGATGAGGATATCGACAATCTCCGCTCCCGTGGACCTGACCGCCTCGATGAGCGCCACCAGTGTACCCCCGGTGCTTATCACATCATCGATGATGATGACCCTGTCGCCTTTCTTCAGGCCGTTGAGGCTCATCCGGCTGTCGGAATATCCCGTCTTCTGTTCGAAGACAACCTCTCCCGGCAGCCCGTAGATCTTCTTCCTGACGACGGTGTACGGGATGCCCTTCTCAAGAGATACGGGAACTGCCAGCGGTATGCCCATGGCCTCAGGTGCAACGAGGTAATCGCAGTCGAAGTCGCAGGCATCATACATCCACGCGAGGACCTCCTTCAGGACCTTGGGATCCATATGGGGGACGCCGTCGGTGAGCGGGTGGACGAAGTAGGGGTATCCGTTCTTCATTACCACGGGCGAGGATTCCAGGCTTTCCACCAGATCGTCATACATCGAAGGAGTATCGCATCATCAGGATAAGCGTTTTCGCACTCATTTCCTCATGAGGATGTCCATGATGCCGTCTGCTACGTACAGCCTGTTCCTTTTCCGACCGGTGACTTCCCTGAGTACGCCTGCGGATTCCATTTTGGAGATGAGTTTCGTTGCCGTGGGTAAGGATATGCCGCATTTGTCCATAACATCCTTGGATGTAATGTAGGGGTTGACGAACAGGAGGTCTACGAGATCGGTTTCCGTCTTGCTGCAGCAGAGGGAGTTTAGCTGTTTTCTGTAAGAATCGAGGCCAGATATCATGTCGAATGATTTTTTCGTTTGTTCTTTCAAAGCACCGAGGAAGAACGAGAACCATTCCTGGAATCTGTCTTCTGCGCTCACTTCGAACAGGAGGTCGATGTAACGGTCGCGGTTCTTGTCGAAGTACTCGCTGAGGTAGATTGCTGGATAAGTAAGGATCCCCTCCTTCTCCAGAAGCAGCATTATCAGCAGCCTCCCGATTCTACCGTTGCCGTCCCTGTAGGGGTGTATCGTTTCAAACTGGTAATGTACCAATGCGATTTTGATCAGGGGATCTTCATCGGAGTCGATATATGTCAGGAGATTGTCGATGAGGTGATCTACCGCAGAAGGCGGTGCTGGGACCATTTTAGCAGTCTCGAGAGTATCTCCTGCTGTACCGATGGCATTCTCAGAGGATTAGAATTCTCCGGCTGACTTATTGCTCCCGCGGACACCTTTCAGCAGGGTCCTGTGAAGATCGTGGAGGAGCTTGATATCGATTTTTCTCCCGTTCCGGAGCTGTTCGATACCATTGAGCAGTGCTTCCCGATAATTATTGATCTCTTCGATATCCCTCCGAGCGGTCTCATCCACGGACCCTTTCTCTGAACGGTACATGTCCCCTATCGTGGATCTGGTTCCCTCGATGGATGAACTGTGAACCGATTCTTTAAGTACAAGCGTACTCAGAAGAATATTCTTCCTTTCTTCATCCATGCCCGACACTCTTCCGTTCAGATTGCTTAGTGCCATGAGCGCTTCACGTGACTGCCTGATCGTGTCTTTTCCAATCTGCAGGTTGAAAGGAAGTTCATTCGGTTGGAAATAGGCATACATCCCATCCGTATCGAATCTTACCTCTCCGGATATGGAAGAAACGAATCTGGATTCGTCCATGTATTTATATTAATAAAGTAGTATTTATATTCATTTTACCAAAATGATTTTTACTAAAAATTTTATTAAATTTTTTATTAACTGCTATTATACTAAAGTTTGCTTAACTATAATCTTCGATAATAAAGCCCTTTATATACCGACTTTATTAACTCGGTAACGGTTTTTTCAAGGCCGCCCGCCCTTATTATTTTAAGGGAGGAGCATATCCGTACCACAACGGTTGTCGATAACGATGGCATCAAACAGCATGACAGTGGAAGAGAGACTTGCGCTTAGTCGTGAGCGAGGAAGAGCTCAGGACCGTCCTGGAGACCAAGGAGCAGCCTCTGGCCTATATCGGTTTCGAGCCATCCGGAATCGTCCACATGGGATGGGCGCTGGTCACCGCAAAGATCAAGGATCTCTGCGACGCGGGATTCAAGGTAATCATCCTCTGGGCCGACTGGCACGCATCCATCAACGACAAGGTGGGAGGAAACCTCGACAACATCCGTGCGGTCGCCAGGTACATGGAGGACTGCTTCGTCGCTCTCGGAGTACCCGCCGACAAGGTGGAGTTCAGGTACGCGCAGGACGTCGTCAACGACCTCTCCTACTGGGAGAACATCATCAAGGTCGGAAAGATCACCTCCCTTTCCAGGATCAAGAGGACCATGACCATCATGGGAAGGAAGGAGGACGAGGCAGAGCTGGACTCCTCCAAGATCATCTACCCCCTCATGCAGTGCGTCGACATGTTCCAGCTCGGAGTCGATGTCGCTTACGCCGGAATCGACCAGAGAAGGGTCAACATGCTGGCCCGCGAGGTCGCCGAGAAATTCGGATGGAAGAAGCCCATCGCCATCCACACCCCTCTGCTCCCCGGACTGAAGGGCGGAGCGAGGATGAACGGCGACGGTGCCAAGGACAAGACCGTCCGCGAGGAGGCCAAGTCCATGGACGAGCAGTCCGCGGCCATGATCGACATGAAGATGTCGAAGAGCGACCCCACCAGCAGCATCAACATCCACGACACCCCCGACTCCGTCAGGCAGAAGATCAAGAAGGCCTACTGTCCCCCCGAGAAGGAGAACGAGGGCACCAACCCCATGCTGATGATCGCCAAGTACATCATCTTCCCCAGGTTCGGCAGGATGGACATCGAGCGTCCCGAGAAGTACGGCGGCAACGTGTCCTACGACTCCTACGAGGCCCTCACCGAGGCATACTTCTCCGGAGCCCTCGGACCCGTAGACCTCAAGGCAGGGGTCGCAGACGGCATCAACAGGGTTCTGGCACCCGTCAACGAGTTCTTCGCGGCACACCCCGAGAACTACGACAGGGTGGTCGAGATCCTGAAGGGTCTCGGAAAGCTCCGCTGAAAACAATTAAGAAGTTTATCACTCGCCGGGGGAACCCGGCGAGTCCCTTTCCGCTTCCATCTTCTTCTTGATGTTGCGGAATTCGTCCATGGTCTTCATCATGCACATGTGGATCATGGCCTCAGCATCACCCACTCCGGTCATGCCCGCGGCTCCGCCGTGGCCTCCGCCGTCGGTGGTGGTCTCCTTGCTCAGCTGGCCCATGATGGCGTCGAGCTTGATGCCTCTCCTGACCATCTCCTGGGTCGCCCTTGCGCTCACGCGGAACTCCTCGTCCCGCTGGGAACCCACGAACACCACGTCCGCCCCGGACGCCATGAGCGCCCTGCACGAGGCGGCCTCGAAGCTGCTTCCGTAGGAGACGGCGACGATCATGTCCCCGACCTTCTCGAACTTGGAACGGCCGACGGCCTTCAGGGCGGCGGAACGCTCGGACATGCTGACGGGTGCACGGACCAGGAGGAGAGCCTCGTCCATGGGTATCTGGCACTTGTCGAGTATGTCCGCGAAGGTCCTCAGCATCCTGCTGTCGGCGAATTGGAAGTGTCCGCTGTCCGTGAGCATCCCGCCGAGAAGTGCCAGACCGGTCTTTCTGTCCATCTCGATACCGGCGGCGGTGATGAGGTCGTAGACGATCTCGCAGCACGAGGTGCGGGACTCGTCGCAGTTGAAATCCATGCCCTCCCATTTGCCGGTGGGTGCGTGATGGTCGATGATCAGGCTGTCCGGAGGTACCGTGAGCCCCTCGGTCTGGAGGAGGTCGGGGGAGGATGTGTCCACCACCACGACGAGGTCGTAATCCTTGAGGTCGGCGGTCTCCAGGATGGGGATCTCCAGCTTATCGGCCACCATCCTCGCCACGCGGTCCACGCCTGCGGGGGCCCAGATGTCGGCAGGTTCGAAGCAGCTCTTGAGGGCGTACGCCGAACCGATGGCATCCATGTCGGAGTTGCCGTGTGTCAGGATGATCTTCTTGCTCCCGCGGAGCCTGCCGAGTATCTCATTCGTCCTCATGTTCTCCCTTCTTCGTGAAAATCTTCTGTAATCTGACCACCGTCTTGTTCTGGCCGAGGCCGGTGATCAGTATGTCTGAGTTGTATATCCTTACCGTGATAAGAATCATGATGATGTCGAACGCCACCAGATAGGCGATTCCCGCCAGTACGATGCCGAGGTTCCCGAAGATCAGGTTGTCCATGGCCATCATCGGGTGCGAGAACGGGATGATGAACATCACGGCCTGACCGATGATACCGAGGTTCTCCCAGCTGGAGAACATGAACACGAACATGGGGATGAGCGCCAATCCGCTGATGGGCAGGGTCATGGTCTGCGCCATCTTGTAGTTCTTGGTAAAGGCGCCGAGGATCATGCAGATCCCGAGGGCGCTGAAGATCGCCAGGAACAGCACCGCCAGGAGGATGACCCAGTCGAAGGCGTCCATGACCAATCCATACTGTGCCAGATTGACCGAGGAGTCGCTGAGTCCGCTGGTCAGTCC
>CADAGG010000032.1 GCA_902787415.1 methanogenic archaeon | reverse complement strand
ATCATGCAGTTCGCCGTCGTTACGCATCTGCGGGAGGAGCTGGTGCGGGCATGTACCGATTTCCACTTGAGATCTGCGATCTCGGAACCCACCTTTCTGGCAAGCTCGTCGCCGTGGGCGGTGAGGCCGGTGCCGCCGATACCCCTGTTGTTGGACAGGAAGTGCGATCTGCGCTCGGAATGCCTCATGAACACTACGCAGGAATCCCAATCATGGGTGTGGATGTCCTCCGTCCATTGGGGGATCTCGTCATGGTTCGCTTCCGAAGGGAAATCGAACAGGGGATGCCACTTCCATTCCCTGTCGAAATAACCGTAGGTGTTCCCTTTCAGGCCCATTGTCAGCCCGTTGCGGCCTCCGTCGATACGGTCGAAGTCCCCGGTGAGCCTCCTGCCCGTTCTGTCGATGAGATGCCATCCCGCCCCATCCATGACCGGAGCGCTGTCGCCGTCGAAGGCGAGACAGAACAGGAAGCGCTCTGCATAGAGCGGTTCGAGGTCCTTCCCGATGTGGTGGAATCCGCCTTCGTCGAGGGTTGTTGCGGTGCCGTTCCTGAAATCCGAACAGTATCTGAAAGTCTTCCCGGAGGGATTGCCCTCCCCGTCGATGTAGACATAGGTGCCGTTGCGGAACCTGGCCGCGCACAGCCCCTCGTGATAATCGGACACCCATCCGTAGGTGCGGGAGTACAGCGGACTGCCTTTCTGGTCGATATGGAACATCCCGATGTCGCCTTCCACCGCAGCCTTCCCATCTGAGAACGGGTAGGCGCGGCGGTAGCGCTCGCGGTAGACGGGCTTCCCGTCGAGGTCAATATGGTACGCTCCGAGACGGTCCCTGACCGCTCCCCTGCCCTCCGTGAAAGGGAAGACCTCGAGGTAGGACCTGCCGAACTGCTGCTCGGCATCCCTGAGGTACATGGTGCGGTGCTGGTCGATTCCGAAGCGGTCCATCGTCAGGGTATCGTTCCGATTGTAGATATCCTTGACGGGTTCACACGAGCTTGAGGTCGGCGTACTTGTAGACCTTGCTGGGACATGACATCTGGCACCTGTAGCAGGCGGTACCGAGGCAGTTCTTGGTCTTCACCGTGATGGTCTTGTCCTCGGAGATCGACAGGGTGTGCTCGGGGCATTCCTTCACGCACTTGCCGCAACCGGTGCAGCCCTCCATCTTGCCGACCAGTTCGGTACCGATGTCGTGGATGATGGTGAGTCCCCTCTATGCCTTCGGCGGCGTTGTTGGCGTTGTACTCCTCGAGCGACATGCCCTCGTCCCAGTATCCGAGCTCCTGCAGGTAGATCTGCGAGAAGACGGGGTCCTTGGCGAACATGATGTGGTTGGCGCGGATGCCGTTGGCGATGTCCTGCAGCCTGTCGAGCAGCTCCGGGTCCTTCAGGATGTCGGTAGCCATGGCGAGCGAGGTGTTACCGTACTGGTAGATCTCGGTGGAGGACGGCGGGATGAGTCCGACATCGCGGGCCTTCATGGCGTCCACGTAGGTTCCCGATGCGCCGCACATGTACATGACGTTCATCTCGCTGAACTTGATGCCCGCATGCTCGAGGAGGCAGAAGTGTCCCGCGCGCATGGCGCCGATGGCCTTGGCCGCCTCGGCGATGTCGTGGCTGTCGATGCTGATGCCGTCCTGCAGGCTGAGGAGGCTGGTGTCGGTGGTGAGCTTGCCCTTCTTCCAGAGGTGGTCGTACTGTGCGACGGCGACCGCCGCGACCACTCCGGTTCCGGTGATCCCCTGTGCCTTGCCGTGCATGGGGCCGGTGTCGGTGGTCATGTTGAGCTTGAAATCGATCTTGTCCCCGTTCTGCGGGGTGATGTTCTCGTCGAGGACCTTGCAGACCCATCCGAAGTCGTACTCGAGGTCGGAGATGGCGCCGGGAGCCGCCAGCATTCCGCATCTGATGGACTGTCCCTCCATGGCGGGTCCCGCCGCGGCGGATCCCGTGTAGATGTCGTCGCCCACCTTGAGGGCCATCTCGGCATTGGTTCCGTAGTCGGTAACCATGCAGTTCCTCTTATCTTCTAAGAAACCTGATTTATACATCATCGCCAGGGCATCGGCCCCGATCTCGTGCCTGATGGCCGGAGGGACCAGCAGTTCGGTTCCGTCGGGGACCTCCATGCCCACGTCGACCGCCGAGAACACGCCGGCGTTCCTTGCCTGTTCCACGATGCCCTTCTCCCTCTTGGCGTTGTCCCCCGCGAAGGCGAGGTCGTCGACCGGGATGCCCTGGAAGAGGGAGAGCTGTATGGGGTTGCCGCAGATGCTCACCCTCTCGACCTTCTTCAAGTCGATCCCCAGGTTCCTGATGACCTTGTTCACCGTATCCATGAGGATGCGGTGGGCTATGTCGTTCCCCACGTTGATGCAGAATGTGAGGTGATCCATCACGTTGGCACCCGGCAGGGGGTGGCAGTCGGTGACGGTGGTCGAAAGGATCTTTCCGTTGCTGAGATCGACGGCGTGTGCGCGTGTTCCGCTGGTTCCGATGTCGAGGGCGATTCCGTAGGCAGTCATGAGAGTCCTCCGTTGGATTTCGTAGGTATCGCGGCGAATAAATATTTGCCACGAACGGGTTAACATTTGTTTTATCGATTAAATACATTCAGTTTGAGACGTTTCATGCATTATTCGTCCGTTCCGCTGGCTATTACATCTTCGCAGAAATCTTAATAAAATATGTTTTCCGGATTTATGGGATGGACGTATTAGTTGGATGTATAGGCATACTGATTAACTGTTCATTCTTACACAATTTTGATGGATGGATGTATAGTGATTGTAGTAATTATATGGACATTGTCAACAAAAAATATGTTTGCATATTCACTTAAATAGTATCCAACTCCATCTTTTCCCAACGGGGAAACCCGTGGAGGAAATACAATGATTGACTACAGCAAAGTGGATTTCTCTAAAATCCTGACACGTTACGACGTGAAAAAGCAGGTTGTAGAGACCCCCGAACAGGTAGCAGCAAAGATGATGCCCAAGGATCCGCTCATGAAAGCGGTCGCCGAAGCTGTTCTTTACAAGAAGCTGAAGGACATCATGCCCGCCATGCAGGCCGCTATGGCAAAGAACAAGCCCGACACGGTCATCAACGAAGGACTCGTTCCCGGAATCGAGGCCGTCGGAACTCTGTACAACGACCACGTTTACTATCTTCCTGACATGATGGTTGCAGCCAAGGTCATGGAGATCGGAATCAAGATGGCGGAGAAAGAGATGGGCGGTGCCCGCGAGACCAAGGCCACCGTCATCATGCACGCCGCCGAGGGAGATCCTCACGACATCGGAAAGAACATCGCCGCCGCCATGATGAAGGCAGCAGGCTACAACGTCATCGACATGGGCCGTGATGTCCCCGTCGCCACCGTAATTGCTGAAGTCGAGAAGGTCAAGCCCCTCTTCTTCTCCGGAACCGCGCTCATGACTACCACCATGTCCGCATTCCCCGCAGAGGCAGCCCTCCTCAAAGAGAAGAACCTCAACATACCCCTCATGGGTTGTGGAGGAGCAGTCAACAGGGAGTACGCAACCTCGTACGACCTCGGAATCTACTCCGCCAAGGCAAACCAGACCGCCCTCATCGCCCAGAAGATCATCGACGGTTACGACTGGAAGAAGATCAATGAGGAATGGGACAACATCGTGGGAGGTGCTTGAACATGACTTCTATCAAATACACTGGAATGGCATACAAATGTGCGGATGACATGGTCATGGGAACCGCCATCCACCCCGTGTCCGAGGGATTCGGACTCAAGATCGGTGCGGGACAGGTTATCCCTGAGATCAACTACGCACCCAGGCCCGGAACTGAGAAAGAACCTGAGAAGCTCAGGAGGGAGTACGTCGACTACATCTCCACCGATGTCCTCAACAGGTGCGTAACCGCCGGATTCCCCGCGGTCCACCTCGAGACCGAGTGGGTTTCCCAGATGAACCAGGAGAAGCTCTCCGCACCCGTCGTCGCGGGTCAGAAGGCCGTCTGCGAGAAATTCCACGAGGAGTACGGAATCGCCTGCGGTGTAAGGCAGACCATCCCCGACCAGCGTGAGCACGATATGGGACTCAGGCCCGGCATGGATACCGTCCACAGCTACCCCGAGAAGTTCTTCCAGTGCTGCGATATCGCCTGCGAGAACGGCGCAGACAACCTCTCCGTCGAGTCCGTCGGAGGAAAAGAGTTCGCCGACTACGCCGTCACCCAGGGAGACATCGTCGCCTTCCTCTACGGAGTAGGATACCTCGGATCCATCGACATGGAGTACGTATGGAGCGAGATGGTCGACGTCGCCAAGAGGAACAGGACCGTTCCCGGAGGAGACACCAACTGTTCCGGAGCCAACGTCGCCATGTTCATGGCCGGAGGTCTCATGGATCTCGATGTCCAGAAGACCTTCTCCGCCATCACCCGTGCAATCGCCGCAGGAAGGACCATCGTCGCCTGGGAGTGCGGAGCACAGGGACCCGACAAGGACTGCGGTTACGAGGGAATCATCTGCAAATCCATCGCAGGAAAGCCCACCACCCAGGAAGGAAAGAACTGCCAGTGCGCGCACTGCGACCTGATGGGTAACCTCACCGCCCAGATCTGCGACTGCTGGTCCAACGAGTCCGTCGAGTACCACCCCGAGTTCGGAGGAACCTCCGTCCAGTGCTGGCTCGGACCGCTCGGATACGAGACCGCCCTCATGAACACCGCGATCCAGACCGGTAACGCGAAGACCCTCCGTGACCTGTACTGCATCACCGACATGACCAGGTCCCCCGAGTCCTACATCCTCGCATACAACAACGCATACGAGATCGGACAGGCCATGGTGGCAGAAGGAAACGACTACTACCTCAGGACCAGGGCAGCCGCTCTGAAGGCAATCGAAATCGTCAACCGCGGTTACGAGAAGAAGGAGCTCCAGCTGACCGTCAAGCAGAAGGAGACCCTCGACGACTGCCAGAAGAAGATCGAGGCACTGCCTACCGAGACCGACAAGTTCCTTGAGTACTGCGACAAGGAGTTCGCAGGCGTAGTTCCCAACTACAACCTCAAGAACTACGGACTCTGATCCGTCAAAACCATTAAGGGGAAGGCCCCCGTGCAAACGGGGGTCAGACCCTGTTTTTCTTCAAAAAAATTAAAAAAATATCGGAGGGGGCGACCCCTCCGTAAGCGTTTTCAGTGTTTCTTGAGGAATCCGAAGAGACCCTTCTTCTTGGGTTTCTCCTCTTCATCGTGTCCGTGGCACTCATCGTCGTGATGGTGCTCGTGGTCATGGCAATGGCACTCCTCACCGTGCTCGTGGTGGTGTTCGTGCTCATGCTCATGGTCGTGATCGTGGCAGTGGCATTCGCCGTGCTCGTGGTCATGGTGGTGATGGTCGTGGCTGAAGTGGCCGTTCTCATCGATCATGTCCGCGAAGCTGTGGTGGTGATGGTGGCAGGAGCAGTTCGGATCGTCGCACTCCTTGCCGTCCTCGTGGACGTGCTTGTGACAGTCACAGTCGGGATCGTCGCATTCTCCGTCGGGGTGATGGTGGTGATGGCACTCGCAGTCGGGGTCATCGCACTGGACGTGCTTGTGGCAGTCGCAATCCGGGTCATCGCACTCCTTGTGGTCGTGGTGGTGCTTGTGCTCGAGGCTCTCCTTGTCGATGAAGTAGTCGATTCCGGAGTCGTCGATGGCGTGGAGCATCTTGTGGGTCAGCTCGTGCTCGTCGACGTCGAGGACTGCGCACATGAAGTCGAAGGTGACCACGTCGCAGCGGGGAAGGGTACCGTGGTGCTCCACTCCGTTGTCCATGTCGATGAGGTTGAGGGTGATTCCCTCTCCCTTCTCGTTGACGACGGCGGCCTTGATGTGGCCGAGGAGACAGCCGGACTCTCCCTGCACGTACTTTCCGACGGCCATGAGGGCATCGGCGAGCCTTGCCTCTGCGTCGGCATTGAAGTTGAAGAACTTGCCGCGGAAGCCTGCTGCGCAGCCCCCCGCCTCTTTCATGGAATTCTCTTCGTTTCCGCTCATTTGATCAGCTCGTAGACTTTCTCGAGGTTGGTTCCGTCCTTTACGGAGACGGGGATGATAGGCTTGTTGGGGAAGCGCTCGGACAGCCAGGCGGTGGCGTCCTCGATCTCGCCGGGCTGGGCGACATCGGCCTTGTTGATGAGGATGAACTCGGATCCCTGCATCTGCCTGGTGAAGAACTCCTCCTTCTTCTTGATGAGGTCCCTGAACCTCTGGATGTCGCAGATGCCGATGATGACATCCGCGTCCTCCTCAATCATGGAGATCCTGACGAGCTCCTTGACCTTGTGGGGGAGGGCGAGTCCGGTGGGCTCGATGATGATGACATCGGGGTCGATGTCGTTCTTGATGTTCTTGAGGGCGGTCTGGAGGGTGCCGGAGAGGGAGCAGCAGATACAGCCGGAGGGGAGCTCCATGGCATCGTATCCCTGGGCCTTGAGGGTGGCTCCGTCGACACCGATCTCGCCGGATTCGTTGACGAGGATGGCCACTTTGGCTTTCCTCTCGCTGAACATGGTGGCGAGTTTCATGAGGAGGCTGGTCTTCCCGCTTCCGAGGAAGCCTCCGAGAATATAGACTTGCATAAACCCCCTTATTTTAATAGGATAAATAAAGGTTTTCCGTTTCGGTGTGAATGGACTTCTTAATAAACTTTGTTACCCGCTGTATTATCAGAGGCGATCCCGATTATGGGGACACGTACAACAAACTTGTTAACTCGCTCAATAAAAGTATTGACGACAACAATATAATTTATATACTGATTAGTGCATGAGTATTCAGACCGATTTGTCAAAAGTCGTGTTTCCTTCGATAAGACAATTACCCCGCGGCGGCTGCAAACGCTGCGGGGCCCCTTTTTATTAAAAATTCCTGCTTATTTAAACAGTCGAAGAATCTTCGATAAAAATATATACGTTAATCTCGGATTATAAAGTATGGTAGCAGTTACGGCCGGTGCCTGGTTGGCATACCAGCTCACCGTGACCGATTCGGGCAAGCTCAAATCCGAGCCTATGGTGGAGAAGTACACGTTCGATTCAGTGTCGGACGGCAGGTGCTCCGTCAGGGTCGAGAGGAACGGGGAGCCCGTTTGCACCATGGAGACCCTCGTCTCCTACGGATCCGCTCTCTTCGATTTCTCCAAGCTCACGAAGAAGGGTTCCGACAACATCAGCACCGCCTTCGGCCATTTCTATGCCAACATCTACGAGGGCGAGGTGGACGGCAAGTCCGTCAGGATGTACCTCGGCAAGGACGACATCGTCTTCCGCTACATCACCACCCAGCGTTCCGAGTCCGGACTCCACTCCGAGACCAGGGAGCTCTGCTGGGCCAGCATCAAGATCTGAGCCCTGTATTATCCGATATTTAAAAAGGAAAGGGAAGGGGGAAGATCCCCCTAATGTGTTTCAGTACTTGTCGACGGCCTTGTCCGCCACGAGCTCTCCCTTGATCTCGATGAAGAGATAGCCGTTCATCACGCAGATGAACGCGACGAGGAGAGGGAGGAACATGGTCATGGCCTCTCCCTTGTGGAAGAAGTAACCAGTTGCCACTCCGATGACGACGGCGGCTGCCAGCAGGATGAGGAAGTAGGTGTCGCACAGCTGCAGCGCCTTGGGCTTGTTGCCTGCCACGAGCTCCGACCTGAGGTCGAGGAACATGTAGGCCACGAAGACCGTGATGAAGGCGACGAACAGCGGGACGAACATTGCCTCCGCATCTCCCTTGTGGAAGTAGTATCCGGTGAATACGCCGATGGCGACCGTGAGGATGATGAGGCCCCAGATCACGATGTGGCAGTTCCTGACGATCGTGTTCGTGATGGGCTGGTTGCTGTAATCCTCATGGTTGATTCCGAACATAGGTATCACTCCCATTCGGTAACGCCGGTGGAGTCGGACAGGGTCTCACGGTGGAAGACAGGCTCCTCCACTCCGTTCTTCTTCTGGTTCCTGTAGTCCGCGTATGCCTCGAAGGCCTTCCTGGAGAGGAGGGCACAGAGGATCATGTTGACGGATGCCATGAGGGCCATGAAGGTATCGGAGAATGCGTCCATGATGGTGACATCGGTGACGCATGCTGCGCAGAAGGCGTCGACGATGACGATGATCTGCACTGCGAGGATGATCTTCTTGTCGTCCTTGACGAACCTGGCGTTGGCCTCGGACATGGAGTAGTATCCGATGAGGGAGGTGAACGCGAAGATGAACATGAAGATCGCGATGATGTACTTGGCAGCCTCGCCGATGGCGGTGCTGGCGATGACATTCTGCACCAGGGGTGCACCCTTGGCTCCGATGGCCAGGATCTGGTCGTAGCTTCCGTAGGAGAGGACGACGAGGGCGGTGATGGTACAGACGATCAGGGTGTCGACGAGGACACCGAAGGACTGGATCTTTCCCTGCTTGACAGGGTGGGGGACGTCCGCGGTTGCGGCGAGGTTTGCGACGGAACCGAGACCGGCCTCGTTCGAGAAGACTCCTCTCTTCAGACCGGTGACGATGATGACTCCGATTCCTCCGCCGAACATGGACTGCCAGTTGAATGCGTACTGGAAGATCATGACGAAGGCGTTGACGACTCCGCTGATGTTGAGACAGATAGCGATGATGGCGAAGATGATCCATGCGACGGCCATGATGGGGACGACCTTGGAAGAGAACTTCGCGACCATCTTGAGTCCCTTGAATATGAGGATGGCGGCGACGACTGCGATGATTGCTGCGAACACGAGGTTGTTGTTGTCGAAGGCGAATGCTCCGCAGAGGGCGGAGGATGCGTTACAGGACTGGACACCGACGAATCCGATACCGAAGGTCAGGACGAGAAGGATGGCGGCGAAGACACCGAGCTTCCTGCTTCCGAGACCCTTCTGGGCGTAGTAGGCAGGTCCTCCGTAGAACTGTCCGTCGGACTTCTTCTCCTTGTAGATCTGTGCAAGGGTGGACTCCATGAAGGCGCTTGCCGATCCGATGATGGCGAAGATCCACATCCAGAAGACCGCTCCGGGTCCTCCGGCGACGATGGCGGTTGCAACTCCAGCGATGTTACCTACACCGATACGGGCACCCATTCCGATACAGAAAGCTTCGAAGGAGGAGATCTTCTTGGTGTGAGCTCCTTCCTGGATTCCGGAGAGTGCGAGCGATGAGGTGTGTTTGATCCTCAGGATCTGCATACCCTTCAGCTTGATGGTGAAGACTATGCCGAGACCGATGAGGAAGGCGAACGCGATACCCCAGAAGTAGTCATCTACAAAGTAGAATGCGTCGGAGATCGGTCCGTTCAGCGTATCTGCAATAGACATTTTTATTCACACCTGCTTGTTCAGCAGTCAAGTCCAGTTCCCACATCATGTGGCAGAACCTGATGTAGACAGAATCTAGACATTCTTTATAATGTTGTTGCCGTCAACATTACGAAATCCGTATTTTTCTACGAATATCGTAAAAAAACTGATTGCTGGATACAATAATCTACGATTATCGTACGAAACAGGCAATCGGATTACGACGTAAAACTGAACAGAAAAAACGACCTTACTCCCCCGGCAGCGGACCGACGGCGTATTTAGAAGCTCCCGTCGTTCCGCTCCGGGGTAAACCACCGACACGGATTATGCGGCGTTGCGCAACCTTCGGGTCCATATCCCCGTCGGCTTTCGAGCCGTACGCGTCATGCCTCTGCAGATGCTCCGCGGATCTTCCGCCCGCACCTCTTCTCCGGCCTTGTATGGTGATCGCCGGACTCCAGTCGGTACCGTGCGGCCCCTATCCCCCGTTGCGCGGGTCTTCAGGCGGCACACGGCGGTGGCGCTTTGAATGGCATCCCCGCCCGACTGTCTCGCATACATACCGCCGGCCGTTTCCCGGGTCATCCCCGGTGTTGATCCTGACGGAATGTGCGGCTCGGCCCCCTTGGGTTGATCAGGGGGACTCACCGCTGGCTTTCGCGACGCACGGGGCTGCTTCTCCCCGTCCGCACCTTTCGTATGCTGCTGCAGGCAACAGGTTTCCCATGTCCGGCTTCCGTTCCCCATCCCGGTCAGGATTCCGGCATGGGAATTCGGTCTCGGGGACCGCACGGTCGCCGCTTGCCTACGCTTTCGAACCGAATACCTGATCGGTTACGATAAGACGTGTCAGTGTTCTTTTGCCCCGCATCCCGTCTTCGGGATGCAGTACCTGCCGACCCCATGGGTTCCCGGCCGAGGCCGATTGTTCAAGGGATCGTTTTCACCGGGTCATCCCCGGATCCGCTCGGTGAAATAAGATTATCGGGCAGAGTATATAATGATGTCTACGAATATGGATTATGATTGATTTGTTATATAAATAATATATAAATCATTAGATATTTGTCTATTAACTATCGATTTTTTATTGATGTGAATAATGTTATCGACATTAAACCCATCCGACTCCGACGCACATCCATTATATCGTGCAGTGACATAATTTGTCACGTGCCTTTGAAATGCGTCGTACTCCGCGGGATCCCCGCCGCCAGCGTATAGGAGCTGCTGGCGGAGGACGGTATCGGTAAGAACCTGCTGAGCGAACGCAGGACCGGTCCCGAGAAGGCACTCCGCGCATTCTATGACGCCGTTGTAGAGAACTGTCCCGAATCGAACGTCCTGTACTGCGAGGAAATACCGGAGAATATCGCTCCCGGAAGCATCCTTTTCATCCAGGGACACCGTTCCATTGAGGGATTCGACGGATGGGCGGCCTCCCTTCCTGATGACATTATAGTGATATGTTCACAGGAGCTTTGCCATCAGGTCTCGGCGGTATTCAGGGTTCACTGACCGATGCGGCAGGAGGGGTTCTCCTGCTTCATGCCGAGGGCCTCGGCCGCATAGGAGCAGCTCGCCGTGATGATGAGACCCTCCCTTTTGCTGAAGTTGTCGCATCTCCTGACCAATTCCTTGGCGATGCCCTGTCCCCGCTTGGAGGGGTCCACGAAGGTGTGGGTGATGTCCAGGATGCCGTTGTCGATGGTGTAGGTCAGATAGCCCACCTCGACACCGTCTTCGATGGCGGAGAAGCGGCATTGGCATCTGTGGTGCAGAAAATCCATATTCAAGCCTTCTTCTTGGCCTGCTCGCTGACGGCCTTGGCCTTGGCGGCGATGGCATCCTGGTCTCCCAGGTACCTCTTGCCGGTGACGTTCATGTCGTCGTCGAACTCGTAGACCAGGGGGACGCCGGTGGGGATGTTGACCTTGACGATCTCGTCCGCGGTGAGTCCGTCGAGGTACTTCACGAGGGCGCGGAGCGAGTTTCCGTGGGCGGCGACAAGGATCCTCTTGCCCTCCTTGACCTGGGGCACGATGACCTTCTCGTAGAAGGGGATGACACGCTGTACGGTGATCTCCAGGCTCTCGGTGAGAGGGTGACCGGCGGCGGGGGTGCCCTGGTACCTCCTGTCCCTGGCGGGGTTCCTGCGGTCGGATTCCTCGAGGGCGGGCGGGCAGACGTCGTAGGACCTCCTCCAGAGGGTGACCTGCTCCTCTCCGTACTTCTCGGCGGTCTCGGCCTTGTTGAGTCCCTGGAGGGCGCCGTAGTGCCTCTCGTTGAGCTCCCAGTGCTTCTCCATGGGGATCCAGTCGAGGTCCATCTCGGCCAGAGCGGTCTGGGCGGTGTGGATGGCCCTCTTGAGGTAGGACGTGAGGCAGAGGTCGAAGTCGAAACCCTCCTCTCTCATGAGCTGACCGGCGGCCTTGGCCTCCTCCCAGCCCTTCTCGGACAGTTCCACGTCGGTCCATCCGGTGAAGAGGTTGAGCTTGTTCCATTCGCTCTCTCCGTGCCTGATGAGGACGAGCTGTTTCATCTCAGTCACCCTCGTTGGCCTTCTCGATGGCCGCGTCGATCTCGCTCTGGAGGTTGGTGGGGAGTCCCCTGATTCCTCCGACCAGGAATCCGCGGACGATCATGGAGACCGCCTCGTCCTGGGAGAGACCGCGGGTCATGAGGTAATCGATCTGCTCCTGGGCGATCTTTCCGACCGCCGCCTCGTGGGTCATCTCGACATCCGCGCAGCTGGCCTCCAGCTCGGGGATGGCGTGGGTGATGCCCCCGTCCTTCAGGATGATTGATTTGCATTCGAGGTGCGCCTTCGCTCCGGGAGCGTTGCCGACGAGCTTTCCCCTGGCGATCATCTTGCCGCCGTAGGAGATGTTCCTGCTGACGATCTCGGCGCCGGTGTTGGGGGCGTTCAGTACGGCGCATCCTCCGGTGTCGATGTTGGAGTTCTCGTGGGCGATGCACATGGTGTTGAAGCTGCAGCGCGCGCCTTCTCCGTTGAGGTATGCGTTGGGGAAGGACTGGATGCTTCCCACGGGGTCGAGGACCACGTAGTTGTTCACGTAGTTGGAGTTCTTCCCCATGATGACGTTGGTCCTGGGCCTGACGGCGGTCTGGTGTCCCCAGCTGTGGACCATGGTGAATGAAAGGGAGGAATTGTTGCCGATGAACATCTCGGAGACTCCCACGTGCAGGGAGTCGTTGGCGTGGTGGACGGTGGTGCATCCGGTGACCATGTCGCAGGAGGCGTTGTCGTCCACGATGATGATGTTGTGGAGGTTCTGGATGGACTTGTCCTTGGAGAGCATCATGCAGGTCTGCACGGGCATCCTGAGATGGTATCCGGGCTTGACGTAGACGAAGTATCCGTCCGCCTTCTCCTCGTAGGTCTTGGCGGTGTACTTGTCCTTGGCGGGATCCATGGCGGACCAGAAGTAGTCCTTGACCCAGGAGTAGGTCTCCAGTGCCTTCTGCACGGGCATCATGATGAGTCCCTCCTGCGCCTTGTTGGAGCAGTGGCTCATGGCGTTGTCGATGAACAGGATGGTTCCGTCCTTGCCCTCGTCGTCGGCCTCGACGCCGACGTTGATCATCTTCTTCCTGAGGTCCTCGGGAGTGTCGGTGATGTTCTCGATCTGCTCCACCTCGTAGTCTCCCTCGGTGTACCTGTTGAGGTCGATGTCCTCGCCGTAGGCGGCCTTCTTGTCGAGCGCCTTCTTCACTTCGTTCTCGTCGATGCGGGTCATTCGTCCTCAACTCCGTAACCGTTGTTCTTGATGTCCTCGAGGATCTCCTGGGGGTCGCCCTCCTTGGCGATCTTGCCGTGGATGAGCACGAAGGCCTTGTCCGCACCGATGTAATCCATGATCTGTCCGGTGTGGGTGATGACGAAGGCGGAGACCTCCTTGGTCCTCTCCTCGCCCTCCTCCGAGCCGTAGATGAGCTCGTGGACCTTCCTGCCGATGAGTCCGATGTTCTCGAGGTCGACTCCTGACTCGGGTTCGTCGAGCATGACGAAGTCGGGGGACTGGGCCGCCAGCTGGAGCAGCTCGGACCTCTTGATCTCTCCTCCGGAGAAACCGACGTTGACGTCGCGGTCCATGAAGTCCTGCATCTTGAACTCCTTCTCCTTGCCCACGGTGCCCTTTCCGTTCTTGGCGGTGGCCGCGACGAGGTTGCCGAGGGTCACGCCCACCACGTTCGGGGGCCTCTGCATCATCATGCCGATACCGAGCTTGGCGCGCTGGTCGACGGTCATGTGGGTGATGTTCTTACCCTTGAAGAAAATCTTTCCGGAGGTCACGGTGGTCATACCGTAGCCCATGATGGTTGCTAGGAGGGTGGATTTGCCCGATCCGTTGGGACCGAAGAGCACGCAGGTCTCCCCTTCTTCGAGTTTCATGGAAACTCCCTTGAGGATCTCCCTGCCGCCCGCCTCTACGTGCAGGTCTTCTATTTCGAGAAGTGACATGATGACCCTTAATTAGGAACTCTGTTTATAAAGTTTAGGTGACACCTAAATTTGGAACCCAGACTTTTCGGTTCACAGCAGGCCGTCGGCGCGGAGCATGTCCGCGAGGGCGGGGACGTCGGGGGCGGTCCTGCCCCTCAGCATGCCGGCGACCATCATGTTGTCGATGCCGTACTCGGACACCCTCACGTCGGTCTTGATGCCGTACACGGGGATGCCCTTCGCATAGGCGTAGCCGAGCTCTACGCAGGCCCCCTCGTCGGGGACGCGGCCGTCCAGATTGATGATCAGGACATCGCAGGATTCCAGAAGTGCCAGATCGCGTCTGAATACCTTTTCGGCTGCCTCCTCGGCATAGGTGCGGCCGTCCATTTGGGAAGCTTCGAACAGCATGTCGCAGTCCTGGGGGAGGACGGCCTCTACGGAGAATTCCGAGAGCCTCTCCTTCAGCTGTAAGTTGTACTCCCTCTCGGCCTTGCAGAAGAGCGGTCCGGCGATGTATGCGCGCATGTTTCCCTCGCGGGTATATGTCCCGAACGGTTCATATTTCTTCGCGTTCGAAGTCGCCTTTATAACATGTTAATACATTCACGTGACCATGAGCAAAATCTGTCTTTACAATTCCGATAACGTGAAGGTGGCCCCCGCCTACGAGATCGAGGGCGACAAGGTCTACACCAACGGCACCGTCGCCTACACCATCGTCGGCAACAACGTCTACCAGGGTCCTTTCGGGGGAGGCATTCTCGCATGCACCTTCGACGAGCAGCACGTCTACATCAACGCGCAGCCCGCCTACACCGTGGACGGCGACAAGATTTACAAAGGCCCCTTCGCAGGCGGAATCATCGCTTGGACCATCGTCAAAGAATAAGTCTTTTATAACGTCCCCCTAATGGGGGACTGCCGGTTTTAACTGGGCACGTGACGCAGTCCGGTAGCGTGCGTCCTTCGCAAGGACGAAGCCGCGAGTTCGAATCTCGCCGTGTCCACCACTTAAATCTCCCGATGAAAGTTATTTATATCCGTTGAACCGTGACAAGTGTTAGCACACAACACGGATACTGATAATCATGTTCGGCAAATTCATCAGGATGGAAAGGATCATGGACCGCAACACCGGGAACTGCGTCATAGTTCCCATGGACCACGGGATCAGCGTGGGTCCGATCCCCGGTATCATCAATTTCAAGAAAACTGTCAACGACGTCTCCCTGGGAGGTGCCACCGCGGTACTCATGCACAAGGGAATGGTCCCCATGGGCCACAGGGAGTCCGGACACGACGTCGGACTCATCCTTCATCTGTCCGCTTCCACCGACATCGGCGTGAACTCGCAGAGCAAGGTCCTCGTCGCCTCCGTCGAGGACGGTCTCAAGCTCGGAGCCGATGCGATCTCCGTCCACATCAACGTCGGCGCCCAGGACGAGCCTCAGATGCTCCAGGACGCAGGGATGGTCTCCTCCAAATGCATGGACTGGGGAATGCCCCTCATCGCCATGACCTACCCCCGCGGCCCTTCCATCAAGGATTCCTTCGATCCCACCGCCGTCGCCCACGCCGCCCGTGTCGGTGCGGAGCTCGGTGCCGACATCGTGAAATGTTCCTACACCGGAGACATCGACTCCTTCGCACGCGTCTGCGAGGGTGCACAGGTCCCCGTCGTCATTGCCGGAGGTCCCAAGATGGATTCCGATATGGACATCCTCAATATGGTCGCGGATTCCCTGCAGGCCGGAGGACACGGAGTATCCATCGGCAGGAACGTCTTCCAGCACAGGGACGTACAGGGGGTCATGAGCGCCATCAGCGACATCTGTCTCAAGGGATTCACTGCGAAAGAGGCGTTCGAGGCCCACCTCCAGCACTGATAGGATCCAGTAAAACCCTTTACCGCCCACTCGGGCGGTCTTTTTGTTTTCTTTATAATTCGTTCATATCCAAAGCGGATCGGGAAGGAGAAGATTCAGCCGGACGGTAAATGGGCACAACCCGCACCCCGTCCGGCTGGAAGGAGAATCGCGCAGGCAGATTTGAAGCAGATGGCCTTAGGCAAAGGCCACATGGAAGTATCATCCAACTAGAATATAAAACTATTCGGAAACGATACTTACGAGCGGTGCAAAGTCAGGGAAAAGGAAGGGGTTTGACCCGGCCGAGCCGGGAAATGGATTCACTTCTCCAGTACCTCGACCTTGGCTTCCTCAGCGTTCTTCCTGATGGATTCGATGCCGTTCTTGGCGCTCGCCTTGGAGGAATAGCCGTCGGACGTGAAGACGACGTCTCCGTTCATGGCCTTGAGCCTGAAGCGGAACTCGCCCTTGTCGTCCTTGTAGATCTCGTACTTGGGGTTTGTGAGGATCTCGTAGCCATCGATAGTCTGATCCTCGATCAGGGAGTTGCGGTTGAATCTGACCGATTCGATTCCGTTCTGCGCGGACTTGGAGCTGCGATA
>CADAGG010000031.1 GCA_902787415.1 methanogenic archaeon | reverse complement strand
CTGCCGGAGAACGCCGCCGGGATCAGGCCCATGATCCACCTCTGGGGGAACGGCAAAGGCCTCGCCCTCTACTACCTGAGCAACGGCCGCAACATAGCGTTCCTCCTCGACCACGGCAAATACGTCGGGGAGATCAACATCGAGTCGTTCTTCAGAACACAGGGTCACAGGTTCATCGAGAGGGATATCCTGGAGGGTGCCCAGTACAACACCGTGTTCGCGGCGGCGGCCGAGGCCATCCTCTCTGCACCCACGGTCCCGGAGGACCGGATCGACGGCATCAGCAACCGTTACGGGATATCGGTCATGGATGCCCGCATCATCGAGATGGCGGAATCCGGAATGCCGACGATCTCGATCTCGCTCAAGCTCGGGATCCCCTACGACAAGGTCAGAGCGGTCCTCGACGACATGCCCGTGGTGAAGACCCAGACATCGGAACACAGGTATTCGAGAGCGGACGATCTCGGGACCCAGAGATTCGAGAACAGGGGACGAATCGCCGAGGGTATGGCCGAGGGTATGAAAGAATGAGTGGACCTGGCCGGGCTCGAACCGGCGACCTTCGCCTTGTAAGGGCGACGTCATAACCACTAGACCACAAGTCCGTTGGTACCCTCTAAGTTGACCACATATAAATACGTGAATCCCGAAGATGCACAGAACTTCGGATTCACTAGGATTATATCTCTGAAACCGTTTTCTCACCTGAGCGATTGTAGTCCAGTGGTTAGGACGGTGGCTTCCCAAGCCATTGACCCGGGTTCGAATCCCGGCAGTCGCACCTTTCTGTAAACATTACCGTCGAAGTTATCCGGCATCTGATTTCCGAAGTGCCAGACACACGGAATGCGTATCCTCCGAAGAGAAAATACGACGCCGTTCCGGGGAGGATGGAGGGATGTTCCCGCCCGAAAGGTCGGATACAGGACAGTACCAATAATAAAATAACGTGAGCGTATAGGGAGAGTAATATGGTGCTGGAAATCGACAGTTCTAGAGGCGAGGGCGGAGGACAGATGGTCCGTACATCTGTAGCTTTAGCCACGCTTACCGGCACCACCACGCGCCTCACGCGCATCAGGGAGAACCGCCCCACCAACGGACTCTCCAAACAGCACACCACCGCGGTCAACGCCATCGCCCAGATGACCGGCTCCAAGGTCACCGGGAACCACCTCGGATCCTCCGAGCTGCTGGTCGAGCCCGGCAACCTCCAGGTGCCCAACATCACCCTGGACATCGGCACCGCGGGCAGCATCAGCCTGGTGGTCCAGGCGACGCTGCTGGCGGCCAGGAACTACAAGGAGAGGTTCACGCTGGACCTCAAGGGCGGCACCAACGTCATGTGGGCGCCCCCCATCGACACCTATTCCATGGTGCTGTTCCCCCTGATGGAGCGCATGGGCATCCATGCCAAACTCGACATCATCCGCAGGGGATTCTACCCCATCGGCGGAGGAGAGGTCAAGGTCACCCTCGACCCCATGGGCAACATCAAACCCCTGAACCTCGACAGCCTCGGGGACTTCATCGGGATCAAAGGACTGTGCTTCGTGCAGCACCTCTCCGACCGCATCGGTCAGGACATGATCGACGCCTGCAAGAAGGTCTTCAGCCCCAAGTACGACGTCGACATCGAGTTCGAGAAATGCGAGGGCACCTCCCGCGGAGCGGGTGTGGTCCTGGTGGCCGAGTACGAGAACGGCCTCCTCTCGAGCAACGTCCTCTCCAGCAAGGGACACAGTCCCCAGCAGTCGGGACTCGACGCGGCCAGCGACCTGCTCCAGGAGATGACCGCCAAATCCACCATCGACATCCACACGGCGGACCAGATCCTGCCCTACATGGCCATGGCCGACGGCAAGAGCAGCTTCATCGTCTCCAGGATCAGCAAACACCTTCTGAGCCAGATGGATACCCTCGAGTCCTTCCTCGACGTGCGGTTCGGTGTGGAGAGGAAGGATGACGGATATCACTTCTCCGTCACCCCGGGTGCATACAGATGAAGCCCTTCGTCCTAGTCAACTGCGCTATGTCCGCGGACGGCAAGCTCGCCGGCCCCGAGAGGAAACAGGTCAGGATCTCCTCCGAGGAGGACATGGTCCGCGTGAAGAACCTCCGCAAGAGGTACGATGCTATTCTGGTCGGCGTCGGCACCGTCATCGCCGACGACCCCCACCTCACGATCAAGAACGCTTCCTACGAGGAGAATCCCGTCAGGATCGTCCTCGACAGCCACGGCCGCATACCCCCCGAAGCGAGGGTTCTGGACGACCGCGCGCCCACCATTATCGTAACGAACAACGAATGCACCAAGGACTGGGGCAGCAACGTCACCGTCATCCGCGGAGGCAGCGGCAGGATCAACCTCACCGATGTCCTGCACATCCTGGCCAAGGACCTGGGCATCGAGAACATGATTGTGGAAGGAGGGGGCGAGGTCATCGCCTCGTTCTTCAGGGAGAAGCTGGTGGACAGGTACTCCGTGTTCGTCGGAGGCCTCCTCATCGGCGGACGCACCTCCCCCACCCCGGCCGACGGGGACGGATGGCTCGCACCCGAGGGCGTGAAGCTGTCCCTCGACTCCGCGGAGGTGCTGGGGAACGGCGCCCTACTGACTTTCACACCAAAATACTGACAATCAACAGGCGATTCGCATGAAGGCAAGAATGGAAAACGGAAGAACCGAGGACATCAAAGCGGTCTGGTTCGAGAACGGCAAGGTAAGGATGATCGACCAGAGGGAACTCCCCCTCAAACTGGTCATCGTCGATTTCGAGGACTACCGCGACGTCGCCATGGCCATCAAGAACATGACCACCAGGGGCGCGCCCTGCATCGGCGCCAGCGCCGCCTACGCCATGTGCCTGGCGGGACTGAAGAAGGAGGACCTGGACGAGGCCGCCAGGTACATCAAGGCGGCACGTCCCACCGCCTACGACCTGTTCTACGCCACCGACTGGATGTACGACCGCCTCAAGGCCGGGGACGACCCGGTCAGGGCCGCCGACGCATACTCCGACCTCACCGTCGACAAGTGCAGGAAGATCGGGGAGTACGGAGGGGCTCTCATCAGGGACGGCATGAAGCTCATGACCCACTGCAACGCGGGGGCCCTGGCCACCGTCGACGTGGGTACCGCCCTCGCCCCCATGAGGAACGCCCACGACGCCGGCAAGAAGTTCTTCGTCTACGCCTCCGAGACCCGTCCCCGTCTCCAGGGTATGCAGCTCACCGCCTGGGAGCTGAACCAGGAGGGCATCGACCACGCCATCATCCCCGACGGGTCCGCGGCTTACTACATGTCGCAGGGTGTCGACATGATCATCGTCGGCGCCGACAGGATCGCCGCCAACGGCGACTTCGCCAACAAGATCGGTACCTTCGACAAGGCCATCGTCGCCAAGCACTTCGGCATCCCCTTCTACGTCGCCGCACCCGTCTCGACCTTCGACTTCTCCACCAAGACCGGTAAGGACATCGTCATCGAGCAGAGGTCCGAGGAGGAGATGACCATGGTGAAGGACATCCGCATCGCACCCGTGGGCTCCAAGGCCCTCAACCCCGCCTTCGACGTGACCCCCGCCGAGTTCGTCACCGGCTTCATCACCGAGAAGGGGATCTTCAAGCCGACGGAAATCTCCGAGATGAAAGAATGAACAGCGAAGCCTTCGCCAGGAAACGCCTTGTGGAATGCTGCCACATGCTCTACGACAGGAATCTGACCGTATCCGCCGGAGGCAATATGAGCGTCCGTATCAACGACCGGGAGATCCTCATCACCCCCAGCGGAGTCAACAAGGGCCTGGTGCGCGAGGACGACCTCGTCAAGATGGACATGGACGGAAACGTGCTGTCCGGAGGCAAGCCCTCCATCGAGCAC
Organism: methanogenic archaeon; assembly: GCA_902787415.1. Taxonomy (GTDB): domain Archaea; phylum Thermoplasmatota; class Thermoplasmata; order Methanomassiliicoccales; family Methanomethylophilaceae; genus Methanomethylophilus. Next base: position 7,399 of record CADAGG010000031.1, on the reverse strand, counting down.
AAGTTCCATCTGGGTATATACAGAGAGAACCCGGAGACCAACGCCGTCGTGCACTGCCACCCCCTCTACTGCCTGGCGATCCTCACCCGCGGCGAGGACCTCAAGAGCACCCTCACCCCCGAGGGAGTGCTGCTCCTGGACCAGGTGCCCACCTGCAGGTACGCCACCCCTGGTTCGGACGAACTGGTGGAGGCCGTCATGGAGTATGCGCACGCGCCCGCCATGCTCATGGCCAGGCACGGCGCCATCACCCAGGGACGCACCCTGGAGGAGGCTTACAACCGCATGGAGGAGCTCGAGTTCCAGGCTCACCTGCAGATCCTGGCGGGTAACGCGGAGGAGCTGCCCATGAGCGAGATCATGAAACTCAGGGAGATGCGCTGACATGGCCATACTCATCACGAAATGGTTCGGTGTGTTCCTGGTAGACGACAAGTCGAACCGCATCATGGACAAGCGCCTGATGCCCATGGACCCCGTGCGGACCGCAGAGAAGCTGGCGGAGATCCAGAAGGGTGGCATCCTCCCCGAGGAGAAGGAGCTGGCACATGGGCGTCAGAAGCTCGCCGTGGGCGACAGGAGGCAGTCCGAGCTCGGCAAGCCCGAGATGTACGACTCGTCCTTCATCAGGCCCCAGGACTTCGGTTACGACGATGCGTTCATGCACGAGGTGATGCTGAACCTAGGCAAGCTCAGGACCTCCGAGCCCATCGCCAGGGACAAGAACCTGGTGCAGGCCATCAGGTACCTGGACGACCTCATCGAGGTGTCCAACCTCCTCAGCGAGAGGCTCCACGAATGGTACGGCATGCACTTCCCCGAACTGGCCGACCTGGCCAAGGACGACAGGTACGCACTGCTCATCGCCAGGCACGGCGACAGGCAGGGCATCATCGACGAGCTGGCCCTCGACCTGCAGTCCATGGGTTCCGATTTCGATCCCGACGACATATACGCGGTGCAGAACCTCGCCGACTCCCTCTACAGGACCTACGAGGACCGCAAGAGCACCGAGGAGTACATCACCGACCTGGTGGAGCAGATCTGCCCCAACATGTGCGCGCTCCTGGGCGGACCCCTGTCCGCAAGGCTCATCTCCCTCTCGGGCGGACTCGAGAGGCTGGCCTCGCTGCCCTCCTCGACCATCCAGCTGCTGGGTGCGGAGAAGGCCATGTTCAGGCATCTTCGCTCCGGCAAGAACCCTCCCAAGCACGGTGTAATCTACCAATACCCAGACCTCAGAAAGGCACCCTATTGGCAGAGGGGTAACATCGCCAGGGCGCTGGCCGGAAAGGTGCTCATCGCCGCCAAGGTCGACCAGTACAAGGGCGAATTCTGCGGGGACAGGCTCTGCGAGGAGCTGAAGGCCCGCATCGCGGACATCAAACGCAGATACCCAGATCCTCCCAAGAAGAAGGAGAAGCCGGCAGGCAAGGGCAAGGGGCCCAAAGGCCGCGGCAGGGGCCACCGCGGCGGTCCGAAGCGCAACTGATGCCCGATAACTATCTTATCCAGCACGCGCGCGACTTACCTTAACCTATATATTTAACGTGCGATTATAGTAAACGATAAGATGCGCCAGATGTCGTTTTCACAGCCCCAGTACGACAGGGAAAGGAACAAACGGATATTCTGAGCGCAGGCTTTCAACATAAAAAGAAGGTATCAAAATGGCAGAGTGGGAAATGAAGGAGCTCAGGGAGCTCAAAATCGGAAGGTACGTGAACATCGACGATTCACCTTGCAAGATCATCTCGATCACTACCTCCAAACCCGGAAAGCACGGATCCGCAAAGGCTTCCATCGAAGCCACCGACATTTTCACCGGTGCTAAGAAATCCATCAACGCACCCGTCAGCGCAAAGGTCCAGGTCCCCATCATCGACAAGAGGAAGGGACAGGTCATCTCCATCGACGAGGGCAACAACGAGGTACAGATCATGGATCTTGAGACCTTCGAGACCTTTACCATGCCCATCAACGATGACCACGAGAGCGTCCTGGCGGACGGTGCCGAGGTCATGTATCTCGTCGCGATGGACAGAATGAAACTGATGTGAGGATCAAAAATGGCGTACGGGGTCACCTATGCTGACGCAGACGCGGAGTACAGCGACGCGGATGCGGTTATATTCGGTGTCCCCTACGACCACACTGCCAGCTTCAAGGCCGGGGCCCGCGAGGCCCCGACCGCTGTCAGGCAGGCATCTTACAATTTTGAGGAGTTCCACTTCGAACACGGACTGGACCAGGTCCAGCCTGTGGTCTGCGATTACGGGAACTGCGACGATTTCATACTTCCCGAGGATATGCTCGAGGAGGTCAAGTTCGCGGTCGGTCCCACCATCCGCGACGGTAAGTTCCCCATCGTCATCGGCGGGGAGCATTCGGGAACCATCCCGGTCATCCAGAGCTTCAAGGAGAGGTCCATCGCCCTGATGACCATCGACGCACACCTGGATTCCAGGGACGAGTACATGGGCACCCCCAACAGCCACGCCTGCGTCACCAGGCGCGCGGCGGAGGTCCACGGCCTCGACAACGTCTGCGCCGTAGGCGTCCGCGCCATCGGCAGGGAGGAACTCGAGAGGGACGATGTCGTCCCCCACGTCACCGCATTCGACATTTTCGAACACGGCATCGAATGGGGTGTCAAGAAGGCCCTTGACGGGCTCAAGGCGGACAAGGTATACCTGTCCATCGACATCGACGGAATCGACCCCGCATACGCTCCCGGTACCGGAACCCCCGAACCCTTCGGTCTGCTTCCCATCCAGGTGAAGAAGGCCATCAACATGGTCGGCGACCGTCTCGCCGGATTCGACGTGATGGAGATCTGTCCCCCTGCGGACCACTCCGGGATCACGGCGATTCTCGGTGCGAGACTCATCAACGAAGCGCTCGCCGTCCTCGGAAAGAACCTCAGGCAGTGAGGCAAAAATGATACCCCTGGCACATGTGCCAGGGAATGAGTTTTGATATTGTTCAGAAGGAACTCAGGTACTCGTCCACCATGGCCTCGTACTTGGAAGCGAGCTCCTCGGCCACGGCCTTGTCCCTGGACTCGGCGTAGACCCTGAAGATGGGCTCGGTTCCCGAGGCCCTGGCGAGCACCCATCCGTTGGTGAAGATGAGCTTCAGACCGTCGGTGGTGTCCTTCCTGATGTTGGCGGTGTTCTCGTCGAGGAAGTTGAGGACGGACTCCTTCAGGTCATCGGGGCACACGAGCTTCTTCTTGACGGTGTAGAAGGGGACCAGCGAATCGACCTGCTCCTTGAGCGGGCCGATCTTGATGATGCTCTCGAGCATCCTTCCGATCGCCATCCCTCCGTCCCTGCAGAACTGGTGGTCGGCGAAGATGAGCCCTCCGTTCTCCTCTCCTCCGAAGATGCCTCCGTCGTCGATCATCCTGCGGGCGACCTTGGGGGATCCGACCGCGGTACGGACGACCTTTCCGCCGACGGAGCTCACGGTCTCGTCGATGACGGAAGAAGTGGCGACAGGGGTCACCACGATGCCCCCGCCGTTCTCCTTGACAATGGAGCGGGCGAGGATGGCGAGGGTCTTGTCGCCGGGGACGTAGTTTCCTTCGCCGTCGACGAACACGCACCTGTCGGCGTCGCCGTCGTGGGCGATTCCGAGGGAGGCACCGGTGGCCTTGACCATCTTGATGAGGTCCTGCAGGTTGTCCTCGGTGGGTTCGCTGGGGTGTCCGGGGAACTCTCCCTGGGGGTTTCCGTTGAGTGTGATGGCCCTCACGCCCAGTTTCCTGAGGAGCAGGGGCGAGGTGTAGAAGGCGGCACCGTTGGTACAGTCGAGGACCACGGTGAGATTGGCCTCGCGGATGGCTTCCACATCGAGCTTGGAGACGATCGCGTCCACATAGTCGTCGGCGGCCCCGACGTACCTGCTGGTGTGTCCGGTGTCCTTCCAGCTGACGGGGGCGATCTCCTCGTCGTACTTCGCCTCAATGGCCTCCTCCTGCTGGGGGGACGCCTCGGTACCGTCGTTGGCGATGACCTTGATGCCGTTGAACTGGGGAGGGTTGTGGGAGGCGGTGATCATGACTCCTCCGACCACGCTGTGGGTCCTCACATAGTACTGGAGGGCGGGAGTGGGGAGGGATCCCAGGTCGATGACGTCGCAGCCGACGGACATGAGTCCGGCGGACACCGCCATCTTGAGCATATCGCAGGTATAGCGGGTATCGGTGGCGATAGCCGTGACGCCGGGGGTAACCGCGCCGATCGCTTTTCCGATCTGGAGAGCCTTCTGTACGTTCATGTCCTGGTTGACTACTCCGCGGACACCGTTCGTTCCGAACATCTTGGTCATTTGAATCGCCTTAAATCCTGGTCAGGCCAGGTTCTATAGCATGAGCTATCGCTCGATAATGGATATACTTTCCCATAGGAAAAAAGTATCAGGACTGATCCTTCTGAGCCTTGGCCTGCTCCTCGATCCATTTCTTGATGTCGGCCTTCTTGGTGCTGCCGACACCGAACTGCTCCGAGAACTTGGGGGTGGTGGTGAGCTCCTTGCTCTGACCGACGGGGCGCGCGTGCACCAGGCCCATATCGACCAGGGTGTGGACGTCGTCGTAGGCGCGGGGGCCGCGGACCGCCACCAGCTTGGACTGCATGACCGGCTGGTTGTAGGCGATGGTGCTGAGGGTGCGCATCACGCCGGCAGGCATGTCGGGCCTGGCGAAGAGGCCGGTGAACTTCTTGCAGTCGGGACGGAGCACCATGCGGTACTCTCCGCCGGCATCGGAGATGATAATGGCGGAGTCGCGCATGTCGTACTCCATCTTCAGGTCCTTCAGGGCGTATCTGACGGAGGCTTCGTCGAGGCCGGTGCGACTGACGATGTCGGCCACCCTGAGGGATTCGGTGGCGGCAAAGAGCGCCGCTTCGACCATCGTCTTGTCTTCCAACTCAGTTCACCGCCGCCATGGTCTCCAGGGGCACGGTGGCCTCCGGGAGTTTGATCTGGACCATGATCTCGCCGTAGGGGAGGGTCTCCTGGAACACGTCCAGCTTTCCGTCCCTGACGAGGTGGAGCACGGATACGAATACGCTGATGTTCTCCTCTTTGATGTCGGAGTAGAACTCGGTGATGGGCATGGGGTCCATTCCCATGGCGTAGATCCTCTGGTAGACCATCTCGACGACGGTCTCGTCGTCCTCCTTGTGGGCCTTGTTGTCGAATTTGAGGGGGACCTTGGCCTTGAGCTTGTCCTTGGTGGCCTGCCTGGCCTCGTAGATCTCGGCCTCGTGTTTGGCCTCCTCGAAGGCATCCAGGAGGTCGAGCATGGTGACCGAGCGGAGCTCGCAGCGGGCGTAGGTCCTGCTGATGGGCACGTCGGGCACGATCATGGCGTCCTCGTCCTCGAACTCGAAGTCTCCGAGGTCGACGACCTCCTCCTCTGCGGGAGGCTCGGCGGTCAGGCGGGTCTCCTGGGACTGCAGGTTGAGGATCTTCCAGGCCATGAGCAGCAGCCTGCCCGCGACCAGCATGTCGAAGCGGTTGGAGGACACCTTCTCGGAGTAGAGCCTGGCGAACTCCTCCAGGTTGATGGCCCAGGGGTCCATGCCTTTCTCCAGCACGAGGCTGAAGACCGACCTTATGGACTCGTCCACGCTGTCGGAGAGCTGCTCCCCGGTGTTCTCCTCATGGAGCACCTCGAGGTACCCGTTTATCCTCTTGAAGGACTCCTCGTCCTCCGCCATAGCCTTGTGGAACAGCAGGTGCTGCTCCATCAATTCCATCTGTGCATTTGCATCCATTTTCATCCCTCAATGTCTTCTGACGCTTTCTGGCGTTTGAGCGCTTCCTCCTCGAACTTGGAAACCTCCTCGAGGTCGGGCTGCATGATTACCTTGCTGATTCCGCTGGGCGGTCTGGTGACCCCGATCAGGTGGTCGGCCAGCGTGAGCGTGACCTTCCTCAGGGACACCTGTATGAACTGTGCTTTGGCCGAGCTCTCCTTGACCCTCTTGGCCACGAGCTCGGAGTTCGCCGCGTCCAGGAACATGTCGACCTCGTCCAGTACGTAGAACGGGGAGGGCTGGTACTCCTGGATGGCGAAGATGAACGACAGGGCGGTGAGGGACTTCTCTCCTCCGGAGAGAGCCTCCAGCCTCAGCATCTTGCCGTTCCTGGGTTTGGCGTTGATCTGCAATCCTCCGCTGAACGGATCGTCGGGGTTCTCGAGGGCCATGTATCCCTCTCCTCCGCCGGACAGCTGGGCGTAGATCTGCTTGAAATTCTCGTTGACAGCGTCGTAGGACTCCATGAAGAGGCCTTTCTTCTTCGATGTGAGGTCCTCGGTGAGCTTGTCCAGCTCTGCGATCTGCTTGTTGAGCGTCTTGATCTGCTCGAGCATGGTGTCGTATTCCTTCTTGCGGAGGTCGTAGTCGTCGATGGCGCGCAGGTTGACGGCGCCGAGGGACTCGATCTTGTCCTCGCAGCTGCGGATGGTGCGCTTGAGCGACTCCTCGGAGGGGATGGGGGTCGGGACCTCGATCTGGATCGCGGCGACCTCCGCCTCGAGCTGCTGGATGTTCTGCCTGATGATGATGAGCTGAGCTTCCTGGGAGGCGATGACGCCCTCCTTGTTCTCGATGTTGTTCTGTACCTTCTGGATGGAGGCGTCGAGCGCGTAGCGCTTCTCGATGAGGGCGTCCTTCTGGACCTTCAGGTCCTCGAGGCCGGATTCCATCTCGGACTCGATCTTCCTGAGCGCCTCGAGGGCGATGGTGAGCTCGCCGATGTTCTTCTCGTTGGCGGCGATGGCCGCGGTCTGCTGAGCGATTTTGCGGTCGACCTCGGCGACCTGCAGGTCGTAGGCCTCCTTCTGTTTGTCAAGTCCCGAGAGTTCGGCGTTCACTCCGCCGATCTGGGAGGACAGGTCGTTGACGGTCTGGCTGCACTGGAACACCTTGTCCCTCACGGCCTGGATGCGCTCCTGCAGGTCTGCGGGGGCGATGACGGCCAGGCGGTCGCGGGCGGCGGTACGGTCGTTCCTGAGCTTCTCCAGGTCGGCAGCGGTGGTCTGGGCGGCGGCGGCCTTCCGGGCCAGATCCGCCTTGGCGTTCTCCAGCTCCTTGACTGCCTTGGCCAGGGCGTCCTCCGCGGTCTTGAGGTTCCTCTTGGTCTGCTCGAAGTTCGCCTTGGCGGCGGCCAGCTTGTCCCTGGACGCGCTGTCGGATCCGGCGATCCTCCTCATCTCGTCGTCGGCGGCGCGGATGGCGTCGCGCTTGTCCCTGAGCATTCCGCGTACGGTCTCCAGGGCCTCGCTGGCCTTCCTGACCGCCTGTGCGGCCTCGTCCAGGGCACCCTGCGAGGTGGGTCCGAACTTGGCGATGGCGTTCTTCCTGATGGTTCCTCCCGCCAT
>CADAGG010000030.1 GCA_902787415.1 methanogenic archaeon | reverse complement strand
GGCAGTAGGTCCTTCCGTCGAGACCATCCCCCTCGTGGCGGACCTGCGCAGATACATCGGATGAGGCGGCCGCATGACCTACGGACTTGGCATCGACACCGGCGGGACCTACACCGACTCCGTCATCGTGGAACTGGAGACGGGGAAGGTCGTATGCAGCAGCAAGGCCCTCACCACCCGCGACGACCTGTCCGTGGGGATCAGGGGATCCCTGGAAGGTCTTGACCGTTCTCTGCTGTCCGAGGTCTCGCTTACTTCGTTATCATCCACCCTGGCGATCCCTGCCCGAGATCTGCGCGGAGATTGACGGCAAATTCACCATGTCCGGCGAGGAGGAGATAAGGCTCGACGCCGGCGCGGCCAAGAAGGCCCTGGAAGGGATGAGGGGCAAGGTGGATGCCGTCGTGATCTCCGGGTATCTGAGCGTCCGCAACCCTTCCCACGAGGAGCGCGTGGCCGCCATGGCCGCAAGGATCCTCGGACTGCCAGTCGTGTGCGGACATGAACTAACATCCAAACTGGGATACGAGGTGCGCACCACCACCGCGGTAATGAATGCCCGTCTCATCCCCGTCATCAGGGAACTGCTGGATTCCGTCATCTCCGTGATGAAGGACCTGGGTATCGGTTCCCCGCTCATGGTCGTGAAGGGCGACGGTGCGGTCATGAAGGCGGACACCGCGCTCATGAGGCCGGTGGAGACCATCCTCTCCGGCCCCGCGTCGAGCCTTACCGGCGCCAAAGCCCTCGCAGGGACCGACGATGCCGTCGTCATAGACATCGGCGGTACCACCACGGATATCGGCATCCTGAACGAGGGATTCCCCCGCATAGAGCCGGAAGGGGCCCGCATAGCGGGCAGGAGGACCAGGGTCATGGCCGCCGACATCTCCACCTTCGGTATCGGCGGAGACAGCCGCATAGTGGTCAACGGAAAGGACATCGTGCTCTCCCCCGTGAGGGTCATCCCGCTCTGTATCGCCGCCTCGAAATGGCCGGCGGTGAAGGCATGCATCGCCGAGCTCGCGTCGGTCACCGATGACCGCCCCGAGGAAAACTACGCCCTCGAGGACATCGTACAGGATACGGAATTCTTCATCCTGGCACATGCTGCGCACACGGAGGATCTGCCGGAGCACGACCGCATGTTCCTCGACGCCCTGAAGGCCGGTCCGAGGAGGATCGCCGACCTCTGCAGGGAGTTCGGACTGCCTCCCCACGCTTTCTCGGCAGGGGAGCTCGAGAGGAGGGGTTTCGTCACCAGGATAGGTATGACCCCCACCGACCTCCTCCATGCGGAGGGAAGCTACACCGAATACGATGCGGACACCTCCCGCATCGCGGCCGGATACCTGGCCCGCAAGTGCGGACTCTCATTAGAGGGGTTCATCGCCGATGCGAAGGACAGGGTGGTCCGCAGGATGACTGCCTCGGTCATGGAGAAGATGATGCTCGACGGCAGCGGTTCGGACGAGCTCACGGACGCCCAGAAGGAGATCCTCAGGATGTCCCTGGATCCCTCCCGGAAGGATTATGCGCTCAGGTTCGAACTGAGGAAGCCCATCGTGGGCATCGGAGCGCCCGTAGGCGCATGGCTGCCCAAGGTGGCCGAGATGCTCAACACCGAACTGCTCCTGCCCCCGGATTCGGAGATCGGCAACGCGGTCGGGGCCATCACCGGCTCGGTCTCGGAGACCGCCACCGTCACCGTCCGTGCGGCGGGGACGGACATGGCGGAGGAGCCCGAATGCGATGTATTCACGGGAAGGGAGATTAGGACCTTCGCCCGCCCGCAGGAGGCCATGGAATACGCCCGCAGCGAATGTGCCAGACTCGCAAGGGAGATGGCGAAAAGGTCCGGCACCAACAACCCCGTGGTGGAGTTATCCGTGGACGAGAACGTCATGGCCTGCTCCGGGAAGACGTTCTTCAGGGGAGCGGTCATCACCGCGAAGGCGACCGGCAAACCCGACCTCACCTGAATTTTTAGAAAAAAGGATGCACCGGGGGGAAATCCCCGCCGGTGCGGGTTTAAAGTTTGATGATCACTCGTAACCGCGTCCGAGGACGTGCTTCCTGTCCTCGCACTTCTCTTCGGTGTACTTGTTGAACTTGAACCTCTTGATGTTGTTCTCGAAGTTGTGCTCCGGGGGCATGAGCTTCTTGATGGTCTGCATCATCTTGAACATGAAGCTCGAGAGGCCGTGGCTCATTCCGATACCGAACTTGGTCATTCCGCAGACGAGGTGTCCGGGGTTCATGACGTCGTGGGGGTCGAGGAAGGTCTTGAGCTCCCTCATGAGCGCGACGGTGTTGGCGTCGTGGGCCGCGTCGAGGTTTCCTGCGAAGAAGATACCGTATCCGGTGGACCTTCCGCCGTAGACCTCTGCCCTGTCGCCGAGGTACATGTTGAACGCGAATGCGAGCATTCCGGTCATCAACTCGTCGTCCTTGAAGTAGTAGGGCATGAAGAGGGTGGTCTGGTTGTCGACCATGACTCCGATGATTCCTCCGATGTCCATCTTCATGACGCCGAAGCCGGTGTAGCACTCGTCTACGAACTTGCCCCAGGTCTTGGCGGGGACGATGACCTCAGCGGGGATCTCTCCGATTCCGACCTTCCTGGCCCTGAACTCGTAGCAGCGCTCGTCCCACTCGTGGGAGGCGATGGCGTCGTCGACCCTCTTTCCGCCGAACTTGGCGGCGATCTCGTCGGTGACCGCGATCTCCATGTCAACGTAGTTCTCCTGGCCCTGGTAGGTGACGAGGAGGAGGTTGTGTACATCGGGTGCGTGCAGGCCTGCCATCTTCTGGTGCTCGAAGTGGTAGTGGTCGGACCAGGCGATGTGGAGGGGCCTGATGCTGGGGTCTGCGATGATGGCCTGGATGACGGGGTTGGCGTCGGCCAGGTTCTCGAAGTCGTATGCCAGGGGGTGGATGACTCCCATGGGGTGGATCCTGAAGGTGACGGTACCGAAGATACAGGCGGTTCCCTCGGATCCGACGAAGAACTGGTTCAGGTTGAGACCGGAGTTGTAGTTGCCCATGTCGGCGTATCCGGTGTGGAGGACCTCACCGTTGGAGAGGATGACCTCCATGTCGAGGACGTTGTCCTTGGCGGATCCGTACTTGAAGGATCCGATACCCATACCGTTGGTGGAGAGCCATGCTCCGATGGTTGCCGCAGGGAAGGAAGAGGGGTAGGAACCCACGATGAATCCCTTGGCCATACAGGCGTCGAGGGTGGCCTTCCAGGTGGCTCCGGACTGGACCTTGACGGTCATGGTCTTCTCGTCGACGGTGATCTTGTTGAACTTGGAGGAACAGTCGCAGACGATTCCGCGGAATGCGGGCTGTGCTCCGCCGAGACCCCAGGTGGAGTTTCCGCGGGGAGTGACTGCGATTCCGTGCTTGTACGCCACTTTCATGACGGCGGCGATCTGAGCGGTGGTGCTGGGCCTGACGACCACATCGGGGATGTTGTCGAAGGCTATTCCCGCCATCTTGGGCAGGGGTGCGAGGTCGTGGCAGTAGAGGAGCCTCTCGGGGCCGGACTCGTTGACGTTGGCGGCGCCGACTGCCTCCACGAGCTTCTCGCGGATGGCGTCGTTGTACTCGCGGGAGAGCTTGTCGCCGCTCTTGGCGATGCTGTCCACGTTGGGCTCTGCGAGGAATCCTGCGAGGTCCCTCATGAACTTGGAGGTGGCCTCGTCGTGGACCTTCTCGATGTTTCCGTCGGCGAAGGCCCATCCGCAGGCCTTCCTTCCGCCGCAGGCCTCGATGGTGGCCTTGATGTCGTCCATGCTGTCGCTGCTGACGAGGGCGGTGTACCTGTCGACGATCATGGCCATCTTGGCGTTGGATTTGGACAGGTTGGCGATGGGGATGACTGCCTTGAACTTGTAGCAGGCGGGCTTGTAGACCGCGTCGGACTTCTTTCCGCCGTTGGCCTCGAGGATGGCGTCGGTCTCGGCCGCGTCGGCGTCGACGAATGCCTGTGCGCCCTGGTAGTCGAGGAAGAGCAGGGTCTTTCCGTCGGCGACCTGGAGGGTGAACCTCATGGGCTTGAGGTTGGGGTGGCGGATGAGCGCCTGGATGGCGGCGTCTGCCTCGGCGAGTCCTCCTTCGATCTCGTATGCGAAGGATTTGGTGACTCCGGCGGGGTATGCCTTGAGGGTGGCGGAGGTGATGATTCCGATCGCTCCCTCGGAACCGGCGATGATCTGGTTGAGGTTGTAGGCGGACATGTAGGCGCCGATGTCGTCGTAACCGGTCTCGATGACGGTTCCGTCCTTCAGGACGACCTCGAGGTTGAGGACGGCGTCCTTGGCGGTTCCGTACTTGTAGGTTCCGTATCCGGGGGTGTTGGAGCCCATCCACTCGCCGACGGTGACCCTGGAGGCGTGATAGGGCTGTGCTCCCATGATGAGGCCCTTGGCGGCCGCTGCGTCGATGAGTGCCTGGAAGTTCGCTCCGGCCTTCGCCTTGACGGCGTAGTCCTCGGCAACGACCTCGACCTTCTGCATCGCCTCGGAGAAGGTGACGGTGATGGGGGTGTTTCCGCAGACTGCTGCGGCGACTTTGGCTTTCTTCGCGATTTTGGCTACGGCAGCGACCTGCTCGGTGCTGCATACAGTAACGGTGACTCCTCCCTCGGTTGCCTTCACGTTGGCGGCACCCACGGCTGCCACGAGGGCTTCGCAGGTTTCAGGGGCAAGTTCGCAGTTCTTTTTGTTGCAATCCATTTCAATCGTCCTCCGTGCCACCCAGGGGTGACAGGATTATGCGTGCGCGTATTCTGTATCCCTTATTAAGGCTTATCCTGGAGGGATACGAATCGGTACCTGGCCAGATGCAGTTGGGAGACCGTATCGGCCATCGCGGAGGCATCCACGCGGAAAAGATGGGTGCGGCACCGGCAGTCGGAGCATCCGAAACGGTCCATCTCCGGGATCCCGCCGAGGGCCTCCGCCCGCTCCGCCAGTTCGCACTCCGGGATCGGGTCGGGATAGGAGATCCACGCCTCGGAGGAGTCGCAGACGGTGGTCAGATAGTCGATGTGCCACTTCAGTTTCTTGTCATGTGCCAGATGTCTCTTGAGACGCTGGTCGAGACCGGCCATGGCGCTGCCCACATAGCAGTAGGTGCCGGCCTTGAAAAGGTGGGGGCCGAGAGCCCCCACGGTGATGTTTGTGTCGCTTCCGAAGGTGACGAAAAGGACGTAGGTCCCCTTCCTCACGCTCATTGCTTGGCCTTCAGGGAATCCTCGTACTCGACCTGCGAACGGGTCTTGATGCGGATCAGCATGCTGCTGTCGTTGATCTTCGAGGGGGTGATGGTGCACACGTCCCCGAGGCGGCGGCCGTAGACCATCATGTTCTCGATGGCCTCGCGGTGCTCCTCATAGGAGATCTTGGCCCTGAGACCGTCGAGGTGCATGACGATGGGTGCGGGCCTGAGGCACATGTTGATGGGCTCGTAGTTCTCCAGCAGGGACTTGATCTCCGACGGGTGGACGAAGGGCGGGTCCTCCTCGAGGGCCTTCTTCTTGTCGGCGAGGATCTCCTCCACGCGGTCCGAGACCTCCTCGAGCTTCTGCCTGTCGGCGGGCTCCCTCATACGGGAGGCCTTCCTCCCGACGCCGTAGACGATGGCGTCGCAGGTGTGCTCGATGCCCTCGGGCTTGGGTCCGCAGACCAGCACGGTGGGGATGTTGATCTTGCTCAGGAGCAGGTCGGCCTTGGTCTCCACGCAGGACTTGAAGTTGCCGAGCATGAACACGCAGGCGTCGTACTCGTCGATGATGGAGGTCTCCTGCAGGTTGATCTGGGACGTTAGCTTTCCCCTCCCGCGGGCGAGACCCATGACGACCGTGATGGCCCCGCACCTGCGGAGGTACTCCGCGATGTCGCAGATGGGGTGGGGCATGTGGTGGCGTCCCAGGGTGGGACCTACCACGGCGATCTCGGTACCCGCGAGGGGCACCTCCCTGACCTGTCCCCCGATATCCTTGCAGAGGGCCTCGACCAGGGGCCGGTCCTCCGAGGGGATGGACATGGTGACGGTGAGCATCTGGGAGCTGCGGTTCTTCATCAGGACCACTCCTCCCACGTCCTCGATGAGCTCGAACAGCTCGTCGGAACGGTAGATCCCTCCGTCGTACATTATGACCTCATACATCGATCTCGCCTCCCTTCTTCATGGCCTCGTGGATCACGGTGGCCTCCTCCAGCATCTCGGGCTGCATCTTCTCCTCGGTGGCGACGACGGTGATGACGTCGGTGTCCGCGAAGGTGCGCCTGACGCGGATGCCCTCGGGGAGCACCCTGTAGAGGGCCCCCAGGACCTCCTGGATGGGCTGCTCGTTGGACTCGACCTCGATCTCGTCGACCTCGAAGGAGCTGGAAACCCCCTTGACGGCGATGTCCAGCCTGTCGAGCTGCTGGACGTTGTCCCTTCCGTACCTGTGCCAGAGCGCCCTGAGGGTGCCGGGCGCGTACATCTCGTCGGAGATGCTCACGTACACGGTGTCGCGCTCCGACCTGGTGGACGCCACGACCCCGATGGTCTTGGCGGCGGGCAGCGCCTTCATCTTCACCGAGATGATGAAGAGGGGCACCTTGGGCTTCAGCACCAGGTACGATTTCTCCACGGCCGCAAGCTTGCCGACGTCGTACATGAGCTCCTCGTAGAGGGCCTTGTACCTCTCGTTGCCGTATTCGTCGGTTCCTGTGACCACTGTTTCAGACGGCATGGTCGCACCTCACAGCATTCCCGAACTGAGCAGGGCGCCGCCCACGGCTCCGATGTACTGGGAGTCCGGAGGCACGATCGGGGGCTCTCCGAGGACCTCTCCGATGGCCTTGACCAGACCTGCGTTGAGCGAGGTCCCTCCGACCTGGATGATGGGGTGCCTGACGTCGACCTCCTGGAGCTGCTGCTCGTAGACCTGCTCCGCGACGGAGTGGCAGGCGGCGGCCGCGACGTCCTCGAAGGACTTTCCGGCTCCGAGGGTGGTGACCAGATCCTGGATTCCGAAGACGGAACAGTAGGAGTTCATCTTTGCATTGACCCAGTTACCCTTCACAGCGTAGGATCCGAGGTCTCCGATGGGGACCTTCAGCCTCCTGGCGGTCATCTCGAGGAAACGGCCGGACGCTCCGGCGCAGATTCCTCCCATGGTGAAGTTGTCGGGGACGCCGTCCCTGACGGTGATGGCCTTGTTGTCCATTCCTCCGATGTCGATGATGGTGGCCTCTCCCCTCTGCCTGTCGGCGAGCCATACCGCTCCCTTGGAGTTGACGGTCAGCTCCTCCTGCACGAGCTTGGCGTTGAAGTGGGTACCGAGGGTGAACCTTCCGTATCCGGTGGTTCCCATGGCCTCGATCTGCTTGAACTCGATGCCCGCCATCTTCATGGCCTCCTCAAGGACCTCGGTGGCGCACTGGACGACGTCTCCGGAGGCGGTCCATGCCTTGCCGATGATCTTGTTGTTCTCCATGATGACGGCCTTGGTGGTGGAGGAACCGGAGTCGATACCGGCGGTGATTCCGGTCTGCCTCTCCCTGGCGAGGAGCTCCTTCCTGGAGACGATGGTGACGAGCGCCTCCATCCTGGTGAGGAGCTGGGAGGCCTTCAGCCTCTCGGTGAACGAGTAGGTGACGACGGGGAGCCTGGTGTTCTCCTGGATGAATCTCCTGAGCTCGTTCCTGACCAGGGCGGCCTCGGCGCACCTGAAGCAGGTGGTGATGAACACCGCGTCGGCCTCGTAGAGTCCGTCGGCGAGGCTGATGGCACGGGCGATCATGAGCTGGAGCTGGGGCGACTTGGGGGTGAACCCGAAGCGCTCCAGGGCGCTCTTGACCTGGTCGTAGGAGACGTCGGGGTAGACGATCTTGGCCCCGACGGAGCGGGCGGCGGACTCGATCTCGTACTGGACCCCGCTGTACTCGGTACCGCAGGAGAGCTGGGCGATCCTGATGGTCATTGACCCAGACCTCCCAGGAAGTCCTTGATCTGTCCGACCATGGTCTTGGCCTCCTCCTCGCTGGTGGGGTACTGCACGGTGAGGGCGGGGATGCCGCGCCTCTTGATGCGGTACTTGGTGAGCTCGTTGGAACGGTCGCATCCGACGCAGCCGAAGCTGAACGGGGGGTTCTCGATGATGATGGCGGCATCCGCTGCCTCGATCATGGGCCCCCAGATGGCCAGCCTGCCCCTGATTCCGGAGGGGACCTCCACTCCGGCGTACTTGAGTCCCTTGACGACGTCGTCGAGGGTGACGTTCATGGGCGGCATGTCGACCTCTATGTTGTCGACTTTCTCCTGTATGAGTGCCATCGAACTCAGGGGTTCGTGGCCGAACCTCTCCACCAGGTCGAAGAGGATCATGCTGTTCGGGGGATCTATGAATACTTTCATCTGAAAGCCTCGCTGATTTCTTTCATTTCTTTGACGGGAAGGGGTTTCTTATCGACTGGTTTCTGATAATCGTCTTTTCCGGCGTCGAACTCGTCCAGTGCGGACTGGATGAGCGGGAGGCACTCCCATTCGGCCTCCAGCTGTGCGTAGCCGGGACGGGTGCCGTGCTGTGCGCGGCATCTCCTGGGGTCCCCTGCGGGATATCCCCTGACCTTGGAGAAGACCTCGTTGCGGTAGGTGGCGCGCACCTTCTCCATGACGATCCTCATGGTCTCCGCATCGGATTCCGCCAGGCATCCGTAGCAGGTCTCCTTGACGTTGATGCCGGGGGCCATGGTCTGCACGTTGCGGACCAGCTGGTCCGGGGTGACCATGGAGTTGGGGGAGATCATGAGCAGTCTGGTGACTCTCTGCTGACTCATAGTTTGGCCTCCGTGATGTAGATGATCTGCTCGTCGTCCAGCACCTCCATCTCGGCGAGGTCGCCGAGGAACTTCCCGACCAGGTTGGTACCGTAGGGTTCCTCTCCGGTGGGTCCGTACTGCTTGCTGTCGATGAGCCTGATTCCGATCAGACCGTGGTGCGGCCTGGACTGGTTGGTGACCCCGATCTCTCCCTTCTTGCATTTCTTGAAGGGCTCCTGGGGGTAGAGGTTCTGCGCCCTGGGCTCGTCCCCGTAGAAGGTGACCATGGGCGAACCGGGGAACGAGAACTGGGTCTTCAGCTGGCCGATGCTCTTGTGGCTCAGGCCGGTGACCTTCTTGAAGTAGTGCACGGTGGCCTCGTCGTCGGTGGTGATGGATATGCGGTATATCTGTTCCCTGGGGACGCCGAAGGTCTCCACCTCGCCCTTCTTCAGGGCCTCCATGGTCTCCTCCGGTCCCTGGTCGACGATGACCGCATCGTCGGAGGTGTCGCCGGTGCGGACCTGTTTGACCCCGTACTTGGCGAGGAACGCCGCTCCCGCCTTCTGCGTCATGCCGACGGAGATGATGCGGGGAGGGTCGGTCTCCACGGCGATGATGTCGCCCGCCTGCGCGCGGGACATGAGGGCCATGCCGTCGGTGACCTCCCCTGCGGTGTTGAGGTCGGGGGACACCTGTCTCCTCTCCCTGTAGAAGAGGATGTGCCCCTTTCCTACACCGGCGTGCCTGACCATGACCTGTCCGACGTCGCGGACGCCGCTGATCTCGGCATCCATGTCGACGTCCATGTCGTCCCTGCATCCCATGAAGGTGCCGCTCCCCTCGGAGACGTTGATGTATCCTTTGGAGGCGATGATGAGGAAATGCTCCGCCGACTTGGGGGACTCGTGCTTCAGGGTGACCATCACGCGGGTGCTGATCCTGTAGCCGTCCTCCAGGGGCTGGCTGAGGTCCTTGGTGATGATGACGTTGTCCTGGCTGGTCTCGGACACGACGGGGTGGATGTCCACGATGCCCTGTCCCTCCTTGACCAGGCTCAGCAGGTGCCTTCCGACGGTGATCTTGCCGATCCTGCCGGCGCCTGCCCCGTAGGCCTTGGTGAAATTGGATTTGGCCACCATGAGGTAGGTGGTCTGGTTGTCGTTCCCTCCGAGGGAGAAGAAGCACTCGAAGCGGCGGTACATGCCGGCCTCGGCGCTGTACTTGATATCGGTGGGGAAGGAACCGAAGGCGACGAGCTCCTTGTTGGCCCACCTGACGTGGGAACCGACGGCCTCCGAGGCATACTTCCTGAAGAGCTTGGCCTCGGGGGTGTCGTACAGGTGGAGCACCATCTCGCCCTGGCTGGTGACGATGGCGAAGTCGTTGGTGACCTCGGTCACCTTCTCGGTGGAGAGGTAGATGGAAACGGTGGAGCCCTCCACATACTTCTCGCCGGCTACGGCGTCCTTGAGCGTGGCGCCCTCCTTGAGGGTCTTCTCCTTCCCGTTGACGTACACCTTCATTGCGAACCCTCCGTGGGAAGGATCTTCTGGAGCTTGGAGGCGATCTCGTCGAGCTTCTCCTGGGGGCAGGTAACTCCCCTGACGACTCCGGTGACGATGTCCTCGATGGTCCCCATGGTGCCGATGTCCTCCTTGGCGGGCATGACGTCGCGGGTCTTCACGCCGATGGCGGCGAAGTCCTCGAAGTCCACGGGGCACTGGGCCACCACGACGGCGGGGATGTCCACGTTCCTGAGGATGAGCCTCGCCTTGTACACGATGTGGTTCCTCACGTTGCCGAGGTGGATCAGGGCGACCTTGTACTGCCTGATCCTGTCTACCTCGATGGGATCCAGTCCGAACCTGGACCCGGTGGTGACATCGGGCGCGTCGGTGGGCACCCCGGAACCGGAGTTGACCACCAGGACGGAGGCGTTGATGCCGACCTCCCTGAGGGCATAAGTGATCTCGCACACCGGCTTGGTGATGTGCCTCCTCCCGGGACCCATGGCGATGACGCAGACGTCCTTGCCGCTCTCGGAGATGGTGGCCCTCTGGGCCAGTCCCCCTCCGATTCCCAGTCCCTGGGAGTCCCTGCACTCTACGAAGCTCAGGTGTCTCCCTATCTGCTGCTTCATAAGCGTTTCCTCTGTTTGATTGCGATCATTCCATGGGTCCGCGGAGCTCGTCGAACTTCTTCATCATCTCCTCGGGCTTTCCGATGTCCACGACCTTGCCCTCCTTCATGAACGCGGCGCGGTCGCAGCAGTTCTTGACGAAGTCCATGTCGTGGCTGACGACGATGAAGGTCTCGCCGAGGGTCTCCCTGGCGCGGAGGACCGATTTGGCGACGATGACCTTGGTGATGGGGTCCATGGTTCCGGTGGGCTCGTCCAGGAGCACGATGCGGGGCTCCTTGATGAGGACCTGGGCGAAGGCGATCCTCTGGCACTCTCCTACGGAGAGGGTGTCGGGGTAGGCCTCGAGGACCCTGTTGAC
>CADAGG010000029.1 GCA_902787415.1 methanogenic archaeon | reverse complement strand
CAACGAGATCCTGAAGGCCGTCTCCGTGAGGTCCTCCGCCTACAGCTCGGAGATGAACATCAGGATCTACCTCCTGGGCGCCACCGACGCGCCCGACGCGGGAACGCTGGTGTACAACAGCGACATGTACTTCCAGTTCGGAGGATACCACACCGTCCTGCTCGACAAGGACATCGCCCTGAGTCCGGGACAGAGGTTCTCAATCGTCACCACCGAGAAGCTGGACGAGAACGGATCCCCCGTCTACGCGTACAACATCAACACCGCCCCCAGTTACGAGACCGCCACCGACCCGAAGAGCACCTCCAACATCTACGGAGTGGCCCACATCGGAGAGGGGGAGAGCTTCATGAACTCCGGAACGGGATGGTCGGACCTTTCCGATCAGGGCATGTTCGAGGCCCTGTCCGAGAGGGTCCCCGGACAGGTGTTCGACAACTTCAGCATCAAGGCCTTCACCGTGCTCGCCTGATGCGCCCGGCCCCTCCGGGGGCCGGCGAAACCCCTTCCTGATTTTACGCCTGCGATAAGGTTAATTAAAAGAGAGCGATGGTCGGGCGGTTATTATGAGGATCGCGGCTGTGCTGTCTGACCGCTGTCAGAACAGGAAATGCAACAAGGAATGTGCGAAGTTCTGTCCCCTTATGAGGACGGGAGTGGAGGTCATCACCTTCGGCGAGAGGGGCAAACCCATCATCTCGGAGACGCTGTGCCAGGGATGCGGAATCTGCATCAACAAGTGCACCTTCTCCGCCATCAAGATCATCGGTCTCGCCGACGAGCTGAAGGAGGAGATGGTCCACCAGTACGGCGAGAACACCTTCCGCCTGTACAGGCTGCCCACCCCCAAGAAGGGAATGATCACCGGTATCCTCGGACCCAACGGAATCGGTAAGACCACCGCCATCAACATCCTCTCCGGACTCGTGAAGCCCAACCTCGGAAGGTACGACAACCCCCCTGACGTGGAGCAGATCCTCGCCTACTTCAAGGGCACCGAGATGCACGAGTACATGAAGGCAGTCTACGACGGCAAGATCAAGGTCGCCTACAAGCCGCAGTACGTCGACCTCCTCCCCAAATCCACCAACGGCGTGGTCAGGGACCTCCTCTCCAAGAACACCGAAAGGATGACCGTCGAGGAGGCCGCCAAGACCTTCGACCTGGAGCAGGTCATCGACAGGGACATCTCCAAGCTCTCCGGAGGAGAGCTGCAGAGGGTCGCCATGGCCGCCACCTGCATGAAGAACGCCGACATCTACTTCTTCGACGAGCCCTCCTCCTACCTCGACATCTACCAGAGGGTCAAGATGGCCCGTATCATCAAGAAGCTCGCCACCGACGACAAATATGTGATCGTTATCGAGCACGACCTCGCCATCCTCGACTACCTGGCGGACAACGTGAACCTCGTCTACGGTTCCGAGGGAGCCTACGGAGTGTTCACCCTGGCCAGGCAGGTCAGGGTCGCCATCAACGCCTACCTGAACGGTTACCTCCCCGAGGAGAACATCAGGTTCAGGGAGAGGCCCATCGAATTCGACCTCATGGCGCCCTCCGGCGAATGGAACACCCCCGAACTCATCGATTTCGACGAGGTCTCCAAGGACTTCGGCGAGTTCAAGCTCGACGTGAACAGCGGATCCGTGAAGATCGGTGAATCCGTCGGTATCGTCGGACCCAACGCCACCGGTAAGACCACCTTCGTCAAGATGCTTGCAGGAGAGATCAAACCCGACAAGGGTTCCGTCAACGGCGTCATGAAGGTCGCCTACAAGCCCCAGTACATCTCCCACGACTACGACGGCACCGTGCAGGACTACCTGTACGCCAAGAACTTCGAGACCGTGACCTCCAGCATCTTCGAGACGCAGGTCCTCGGCCCCCTCGCCGTCAAGTTCCTCTTCGAGAAGAAGATGGCCACCCTGTCCGGAGGAGAGCTGCAGAGGGTCGCCATCGCGGGATGTCTCGCGGAGGAGGCGGACATCTACCTGTTCGACGAGCCCTCCGCATATCTCGACTCCAACCAGAGGATGGAGGCCGCCAAGTGCATCTCCGCCATGATGGACAAGACCGGACGCTCCGCCATGATCGTCGACCACGACATCTACTTCATCGACATGGTCGCCGACTCCATCATGGTGTTCGGCGGAAAGCCCGGATACCACGGTATCGCCGAGGGTCCCTTCAAGATGAGGGAGGGAATGAACAAGTTCCTCAGCACCGTCGGCATCACCTTCAGGCGCGACGCCGACACCCACAGGCCCAGGATCAACAAGGAGGATTCCAACCTGGACCGCACGCAGAAGGCCAACGGGGAGTACTACTACCCCGACGACCTCGACGTGAACAAATCCAAGATCAACAAGGAATGAGTTGGTCCCGAAGACCCGGATTTGATATGTCTGGGTCTTCGGATTTATGGTTTTCAGTCGGCCATCTTGTAGAAGCCGGACTTGGGTGTCCCGCAGTCGGGGCAGCAGAAGTCGTCGGGAAGGTCCTCCCACTTGGTGCCGGGGGCGATTCCCCTGCTGGGAAGTCCCTTGGCCTCGTCGTAGATCCATCCGCAGACGCACATGTATCTTGCCATGGGTGTCATCACTTATTCTGGCTTTATAAACCAATCTGTTCGGGCCGTTTAAATTTAGAATACCCTAAAAAAAGAGTATACTGTTTTAATACAAGGAGAACAATCCAAGTCTATGGAAGAGATGGGAAAAGCCGATACCCATGTCCATACGGACTACAGCGGCTTCAACATGCTTGGGCCCCTTCGTTTTCCTGAATCCGTAATCGACCCTGAGGTACAGGTGGACCGCGCGAGGAGGGAAGGCCTCAGCGTTCTTTGCATCACCGACCACAACGAGGTAGCGGGCGGTTTCATCGCCCAGAAGTACGCGAAGCGGTTCGACGACATCGACGTCATCGTGGGCGACGAGGTCATGACCGACAAAGGTGAGGTCATCGGACTGTGGCTTACGGAGAAACCCAAGAAGTTCCTGTCCCCCGAGGAGACCTGCGACATCATCCACGAGCAGGGAGGGCTGTGCATCGCGCCGCACCCCTTCAGCGTGCACGTGGGCGGTATGCAGGAGAAGATCTTCGAGCTCCCCATCGAGGGCTTCGAGACCATCAACGGCGGACATCCCGATCCCTATTCCAACATGTTCGCGAAGAGGATCATGGACCTCTACCCCGGCAGGTGGGCGGCCCTCTCAGGATCCGATGCCCATTCCCTTTACACCGCAGGATACAACTGGACCGAGTTCCCCGGCAGGACCGAGGACGATTTCAGGAAGGCCATCCTGCACAAGCAGACCGTCGCCAAAGGCGTTCCCGCCCCCGTCCTCGGACAGGTGGAGTGGAGCATGGAGGTCGTGTGGGGCGGTCAGAAGCTCATGCACAAGGCCCTCCGGAGGAAGCTGGAGCCCGTCCCCGACAGCGCTCTGGTGGAGAAGATCCTCAGCAACACCGACCTGAAGAACGCCACCGGCATCGCCATGGGATTCATCTACCTGTTCCCGCTGACCAGCATGCTGGCCACCCTTCTCAGCACCGCCTACCTCAAGAGCCATGCCAAGAAGGCCATGAAGAACATGGACGAGAGGATCGCCAAGATCCAGAAGCTCATCGCAGAGGTCGATGCCCGCAACGGAAAGGCCATCGCCCAGGCCTCGGAGGAGGTCAGGAACGACCTGGAGGCAGGGAAGATTGTCCTCGAGCAGAGATTGTGACATCTACGGCGTGGCGGTGAACATACCGCCGGAGTTCGCCGACAAACTTATGGATGCAGTAGATTCCGTCATGGAACCTGTCTATCCCGGCTACCGCCGCTGTTTCTACTATTATCCCGTGAAGGGCACCTGGAAGACCATGGAGTCCGCCAAACCCTACGACGGCGTCCCCGGCGAGATAACCGTCGCCGACGAGATTCGCATAAAATTCGTCTGCAGGAAGGAGGACATCGCCGCCGTCCTGCAGAAGATAAGGGAAGTGCACCCCTATGAGGAACCCGCCATCGACGTGGTCCCCCAGATAGGGTGGAAGGAGCTCATTCCTTCTCTTTGACGTTGAAGATGTTGTCGAAGGTCCTCTGGAGCCTGAACGTCTTGATGCCGTTCCTGCGGTACTCCACGTCCTCCGCGGTGATGAGGCCCATGTCCTTGAACTGGAGAAGGAGCCTGTCGCCCTCGTCGTAATCGAAGTGGATGCCGACCACGACGTTGAGCTTGTAGTTGCGGCAGTTGATGTCGTTGGGGATGGGTATGTCGGGGGTTCCCCTGGCCATCACGTGGTCGAAGACCTCCTTCTTCTTCAGCAGCTCCAATCCGATGTCGCACAGCTCCAGGCAGCGGTCGTACTCCTCAGCGTTGTACACTCCGAGGATGGCCGCGTCGTTGATGTCGAAACGCTCGATGTCGTTCAGCTTGACGGCCGCGAGGGAGTCATAGACGGAGGCCACGAACTTGTAGTTGTGATCCTCGATGGCCTGATACATGACGCTCACGACGAAGGCGGAAGCCGAGGAGGGATCTGCCTTGTCGGCGTACCTCTTGAGCTTAATCTGGTCCTTCTCGGAAAGGTTGTCGTACCATTTGGAGAGTCCTGCCTTGCGGACGTTCTCGGGGACGTCCCTCTTGCCGAAGCCTAACATGAGTGCCTAATCCCCAGCCAGGGATAAAACGGTATCCGTCCGAGAACGGTCGCGATCATTTCGGTAGAAGGCCTGAAAACATGAAACGAATCCGAAGTCTGGGTCATTCGTCGTCGTGGTCTTCGGGACAGGGATCGGCATTGGTCACCGCGTCGGTACAGAAGCGCTTGTCCTCGACGAACTCGGCGTTCCTGTTCCCGCAGTCCTCCTTGCGGCAGTAGGCACAGAACTGCCCCCTGCATGGTTCGGCCATGAAGGTGATGTCGATATTGCCGCCGATCATCTCCATGGTATGCTCGCGGAAATGCCTGACGATGCGGTCCGCCTCCTCGACAGAGAGGCTGCCGGGCACCACCATGTGGGCATCGATATGCGAGGATGCCCCGTAGAGGATTACCCTCACGTGATGCACGTCGATGACGTCCGGGGTGCGGATGTGGTTGATGCACCTGGTGACCTGCCTGATGGCCTCGGTGTCCTCGGCGTCCATGATGCCGTGGAACGACCTGTACACCACCTTGGCGCCGGTGTAGATGATGATGGCTCCGAACACCAGGGCCATGAGGGGATCGATCCAGAACGCCTCATACCCTGCGAAATCCAGGATATAGATTATGCCCAATCCCAGCAGGATGCCAATCGAGGAATACGTGTCGCTGCAGAGATGCCTGCCGCTGGCCTCCAGGGCCATGGACCTGGACGACTTCCCCATGCGGATGGCGGTGTAACCCATAGCGAAGTTCACGGCGGCGGCCGCGGCCACGATGAGTATACCGATGTCCAGGGAACGGAGGGTATAGTCGTTGCGCAGGATCCTCTCGGCGGACTCCAGGATGATCATCACGCCCGCGGCGCAGATCATCGTGCCTTCGATGGAGGAGGAAATCAGCTCGACCTTACCGTGTCCGTAGGGATGGCTGCGGTCGGCCGGCCTCATCGAGGTGTATAATGCGAATAATCCGATGATCCCCGCCAGCACGTTGACGATGCTCTCCAGGGCATCGGTCAGGATGGCGACCGAATTGGTCATGAAGTAGGCGAGGAACTTCGCCAGCATCAGGATGGCGCCCACTACGGTGATGACCTTCTGGAAATTGAAGTTCCGCTGCATGGGGGTCAGCTCCTCCTTCGCCATGCCGTATGGTAATATTTCCTAAGATAAAGGGTGTTTCTTGTTAAGTATGCTTAAAATCACAGGGAACGGGGCCGTCCGTCGGTGCATAATTCTAGTAATATCAGAATATTATAAGTCCCGAAACGTCAAATAGATTTATATTCTTAAGAATAATCTGTCCGTCGATGATATATAACGACATTACAGAGGTAATCGGCAACACCCCTCTGGTGAAGCTCAGGAAACTGTCCCCGGCAGGATCCGAGGTTTACGTTAAACTCGACAGCAAGAACCCCGGAGGATCCATCAAGGACCGTCCCGCCCTCACCATCATCAACGACGCTGAGGCCACCGGCAAGCTGTCCGCGGGAGGAACCATCGTGGAACCCACCTCCGGCAACACCGGCATCGCCATCGCCATGATCGCCGCCGTCCGCGGCTACAAGTGCGTCCTGGTGATGCCCGACACCATGTCGAAGGAGAGGCAGGCCTACATGAAGGCCTACGGAGCGGAGATCGTCCTCACACCCGGTGCCGAGGGTATGAAGGGCAGCGTCGACAAGGCGGAGGAGATCCACCGCAACACCCCCAACTCCATCATCGCGGGACAGTTCGACAACCCCGCGAACATCGTCGCCCACAGGACCGGCACCGGCCCCGAGATCCTCGCCGACCTCCCCGACGTCGACTACGTCGTGGCGGGTTTCGGAACCGGGGGAACCGCCTCCGGAATAGCACTCGCATTCAGGGATGCTGGCTCATCTGCGAAAGTGGTCGCCGTGGAACCCGCCGAATCCGCACTCATCACCGGCGGTAAGGCCGGACCCCACAAGATCCAGGGCATCGGCGCCAACTTCGTCCCCGGCAACCTGCTGAAGGACCTGGTCGAGTTCGATACCGTCAAGGGGGACGACGCCATCGCCATGGCGAAGAGGGCCGCCCGCGAGGAGGGACTCTTCGTAGGTATCTCGGCTGGATGCAACATCGCCAAGGCTGTCGAGATCGCCGCCGCCCACCCGGGCAGCAAGGTGGTCGCCATCATCCCCGACGGGGGAGACAAATACGTAAGCATGGGAATCTACGAGTGATTCCCTAAACAAGGAGCCAGACACACATGCCGATAAACGTTCCCAACGACCTTCCCGCCATCTCGCAGCTCGAGAAGGAGAACATCTTCGTGATGGGCGAGGAGCGTTCCACCCACCAGGACATACGTCCCCTGGACATCCTCCTGGTGAACCTCATGCCCACCAAGGTGGAGACCGAGATCCAGCTCATGAGGCTGCTCAGTAACACCCCCCTGCAGGTCAACGTCAGGCTGGTGCAGATGAAGACGCACGTCTCCAAGAGCGTGTCCCAGAAGTATCTCGACCAGTTCTACGACCTCTTCGACGAGGTCAAGTGCAGGAACTGGGACGGCATGATCATCACCGGCGCCCCCGTGGAGGACATCCCCTTCGAGGAGGTGGACTACTGGGACGAGCTCTGCGAGATCATGGAGTGGTCCAAGACCCACGTGACCACCACCATGCACATCTGCTGGGGAGCGCAGGCCGGGCTCTACTACCACTACGGTATCAAGAAGTACCCTCTGGACTCCAAGAAATCCGGAATCTTCGACCACCGCCCCCTGGTCAGCGACGAGCCCCTGCTCCGCGGGGTGGACGACGTGTTCAGATTCCCCCACTCCCGCCACAGCGAGGTCAGGGCGGAGGAGATCGTCAGGAACCCCCACCTCCACATAATCGCCGAATCGGCCGAGGCCGGACCCGGCATCATCATCAGCGAGAGGAGCGGACAGGTGTTCATCACCGGCCACATGGAATACGACGTCAACACCCTGTCCTACGAGTACTACCGCGACATGGACAAGGGCATGAACCCCCATGTGCCAGACCATTACTTCCCCCACGACGATCCCTCGCAGGACCCCATCATGACATGGCGGAGCACCGCGAACCTCATCTTCAGCAACTGGCTGAACTACTACGTGTACCAGAACACCCCCTACGACATCTCCACCCTAGGAGAGTGAGACAGATGGAAATCAAAGCAATCAAGACAGAAGAAGCACCCATGGCGGTCGGACCCTACTCCCAGGGCATCGCCGCCGGAAACCTCGTATTCACCGCCGGGGAGATCCCCGTGAACCCCGCCGACGGATCCGTCCCCGAGGACATCGAGGATCAGGCCCGCCAGGCCATCGAGAACGTATTCGCCGTATTCAGGGCGGCAGGCGTGAGCAAGAACCGCATCGTGTCCGTCACCGTCTATCTGAAGAACATCGACGACTTCCCGAAGGTCAACAGGGTCTACGCGGAACTCTTCGAGGAACCTTTCCCCGCCAGGTCCTGCATCGCGGCCGCCGCCCTTCCCAAGGACGTCGGCATCATGGTCAGCGCCATAGGCGTAAAATACTGATCACTGGAGCGGATTCAGGGCAGGATTGACTAGCCTGCCCAGGATCGCGTCCCTTACGAACGCGTTGTAGTTGGAGAGGTCCTTCTTCTCGCTGATGACCTCGTCCACGCACTTCTTCACGTGGGAGAACACCTCGCGGTAGATCCTGCAGGAGTCCCCTCCGTTGTTCTCCAGACCTGTCTCGTAATAGGCGTCGATGCTGCATCCGCCCTGGCAGAAATCGTAGACGTCGCAGGACTGGCACTTCTGCCTGCGGACGATCGTTCCCTGGAGGATGTTCACGAATCCGGGGGTCCTGAAAAGATCGGAGATGCTCTTCACATCGTCGATGTTCCCGAGCCTCATGTTCTCCGGGCAGGGCTTGGCGCAGGGATAGAGGTCGCCGTTGGGGTACATGCACAGCCACTTGGTGAGGCAGGAGCTGTGCGCGCAGTCCGACATCTGGGGGTTGCCGGCGGCGGCCAGGACATAGAGGTAATGGGGCGCGAGGGGGACCCTCGCCTCCGGGTCGTTGAACCACTCGTCGAAGGCCTCGATGCTCGATCTGATATACGCGTCGGGCTCGGGGACCAGCTCCTTGTGGCATGCGGCGCACCCGATGGGGAGCACGGGCATGAGGCTGACCGAGGAGCCCATGTCGCGGAAATGGCGATAGATCTCGGCCTGCTTGTCCTGGGTCTCGCGGCAGACGGTGGAGTTGACGGAAAAGACCCTCTCCCTGTCGGCCATCTTCCTGAGGCTGGATTCGACCTCCGCGCCGTGGCTGCGGAGGACGTCGTCGTAAGGACCTTCGTGGGACACGCCGATGTTGATCTGGTGCTCCTTGCAGAAGTTCAGGAACTTGCGGTCGAGGGCCATGCCGTTGGTCTGTATCGTGTTGCCGCAGCGGTTGGGCCCCAGATATTTGTCCTGGAGTTCGATTGCCTTCTTGAAGAACGAGAACGGCAGCGAGAGGGGCTCTCCCCCGTGCCATACGAACCATACGGAATCGTATTCCTTGGATACGGCGGAGAAGAGATGCTCGAGTCTTTCGAAAGAAATCCTCGCCGAAGAAGAAAGCTCTTCGGCGGAGTGGTAGCAATGCCTGCAAGCCATATTGCAGGCAAGGGTGGGTTTGATGACCACGGACAGAAAGCGGCTCATGGTTAGAACCGGTCTTTCCGTTCAAAGGGGCCAGTAGGTGTAGAGTCCGCCGAATCCGTTGGTGCAGTAGCAGCAGCAGATACAGGTGACGACGAGTCCTCCCCAGCAGGCGATGTGCTGTGCGGGAGTGACGCAGGTTCCCCTGTCGGTGCAGCAGCAGTAGTCGCAGGCGGGATCTCCGTTGACGGCTCCGTGCTCGTTCTCGTCATCGGCCATCTTGGGTTTGTTCCTGTCGACGACGTGCTCGTCCTCGTCGGTGACGATTGCCATCGCTGCGAATGCGAGGGGGGACTGACTCATGTAGGATGCGATTAAATCTTCAACGGAGTGTGACATCTTTACTCACCCTGCCAATACTGGCTTAATGGCATCGGTAGGTTTTCCCCCTATATAATTGTCGTCGGTTCGCACGCGACCTTATATTATAGGAAAGGACCAGTTTTCTTCGGACCA
The DNA here is from genome assembly GCA_902787415.1 of methanogenic archaeon. Classification (GTDB taxonomy): domain Archaea; phylum Thermoplasmatota; class Thermoplasmata; order Methanomassiliicoccales; family Methanomethylophilaceae; genus Methanomethylophilus. The sequence continues at coordinate 3,889 of CADAGG010000029.1, read as the reverse complement.
GCGTAGTCCTTTATAATCCGTGAGTCCATTGGACCTCCGACATGTTCGGTTACACGGTCCCGCTCTACCAAAGGCTGACGGCCAAGAACCTCGCTGATTACCAGCGGTACTACTGCGAGACGTGCCACCAGCTGAAGGCCCAGTTCGGCCTGGTCTCGGCGGCCGCCGTGAACTACGACATGTGCTTCAACACGATCGTCCTGAACTCGGTCATGGGCGGGGACGATTCCTTCGACCGCACCCCCAAGTCATGGAGATGCGTGTTCCGCAAGCCCTACACCGACCAGGAGGTCTTCCGCCGGATGGCCGCCTACACCATCCTGCTGACCAAGTGGGAGCTCTACGACGACGAGGTCGACAAGCCCTCCATGAAGACCAAATTCATCGATCTGGCACTTTCAAGGGCGATCTCCAAGGCGGAGTCCGAGTACCCCGAATACGACCGCATCGTGGGAGAGGGATTCGGCAGGCTGCGCGACCTCGAGGCAGAGGGCTGCACCGACCCGGTCCTCATGGGCACCACCTTCGGGAAGGCCCTCACCGAACCCTTATCCGACATCGCCGGCGAGGCAGATTCCCCCGCGCTGAGGGATCTGTACACCTCCCTCACCGCCGCCGTCTACGTCATGGACGCCGTCGACGACCTGGAGGACGACTACCGCGACGGCACCTACAACCCCTTCCTCAAGGCATGTCCCAGATTCATCAACAGGGACGATTACATGCTCAAGAACCTGTACGGCATCACCGAGCTCATGAACGGAGTGATGAAGTCACTGCAGGACGCCTACGCCGAGGTCCGCAAGTCCATGACCTGCATGAAGGAGGTCACCGACAACATCGTGTACCTCGGAATCCCGGAATCCGCCAAGAACGCGGTGGCCGGCAGCAGCGGGGCCAAGATGAGCGTGAAGAACGCCTTCGACAGAAGGAAGGAACGCACCGCCACTTACTGAGTGCGCCTTCCGCTGGGATCGTAGAAATCGCAGACGCCGAGCACGAACACTTCCTCGCCGGTCCTGCCGCAGATCCCGTTACCGTCGGTCACGGTGCAGTGGTTGCAGTTCTCGCAGCATCCGGGACGGTATGCACCGCAGGAATCCTTGGGTGCGACAGGCTTCCCGTGGAGACCGCACTCCCAGCTGTCGCCCTTGTGCGCGCAGTACCTGCATACGTCGCATTTACCGTAGTTCTCGTCGGTCATTCCTTATCCCTCATCGTCGCGGATGCCCGGTCATGCCCTCGCATCGGATACGTATCTGTGCGGAACGTGTCCCTGCAATCGGCATCATCGCGGAACGGGGAAACAATGGCGGATCGATGGGCTTATATCCTGATCGGGTCGGAGGGCTGACTCTCGAGCATGACGTCCATGACATCGCTGAAGGCGAGACCCATGGAACGTGCGATGGCGAGACAGCCGTCGCCCGCCTCGTAGGCGGTCTTGATCCTGTCCTTGAGGTCCTGCGGGAGCTTGCTCTTGACGGGCTCGCTGCGCACGGTGCGCTCGGTGGCAGGGGTATTCCACTTGCTGGTATGGCATTTGGGACACCTCTGGGGGGAGTCGTTGGCGGTTCCCCATACGTGGCCGCACTTCAGACAGTTGTAGTTGTAGTACTTCTTCAGCCACAGGATGGATCTGCACTTGGGGCAGTTCTTTGGAAGAGCGCCCCTCTTCCTGATCGCCCATTTGTGTCCGCAGCGGGAACAGGATAAAATGGTACCTGGTGCTACTTCGGGGGGCACGATCACGGTAGAGTGCATAATAAAAATATGTTGGCTACATAATATAAACACTTCTACTTACTGGATTGGATTGTTATTCGATAATTGACAATATCTGCCAGCATTTGTACAAAAATGTCATTTAACATACCTATGTAATAAGAATGCCTAGGGTTAAGGGAACACCTGCGTAACCAGGCGAAAGTAAGCCAAATAAAGCCAATTTCCGCAGGAAAACGCAAATCGCGACAATGTCTGAAACCAGCGGAGAATGTGAAAAAAAGAGTGGCGGGCGGGTAGGGATTCGAACCCTAGACATACAGCTTAGGAGGCTGTCTCCTTATCCGTGCTAGAATACCCGCCCAGTTTTCCTCTAAGATGTTTCGTCCAGTGAACTGGATAGCAGGAGATTCGACTCCTGCTATTTAGTATTGTTCACTCCTTCTTTGCTGCGGACCAGATCTCGACGAACTCGACGGTGTCGACACCGAAGGTCTCGCGGAGGTCGGAGACGACCCTGAACCTTGCGACGGGCCACTCCTGGTGGAACTTGGTGATCTCGGGGAGGGTCACGACGACCTTGTCTCCGGGGAACTCGAACTTGAAGTCGTCGGCGGCTGCGAAGTCGGCCTCGATGATGGCCTTTGCCTTCTCTGCGTCGTCGGTGATCTCCTCGGCGATGGTCATGACGTACTTGAGGTCGTGGCCGGCGAGAGCGTTGTTGAAGTCGACCTTTACACGGCCTGCTCCGACGGAGAGGACGACACCGTTCTTGTTTCCGAGGGAAACGGTGAGTCCGGGGTAGGGGTTGATCTCCTGCCTGTAGAACTCTTTGACGGAGTGGGTCTCGACGAGCTTGGGGTTCCTTGCTCCGGCTCCCTCCTCTGCGGGGATCTCGACGGTGAACTCCTCGCCGACTTTTGCCTCAGAGATGGCCTTGTCGAGGGCGGGGAACAGCTTCTTGGATCCTACGATGTAGGCCATGGGCTGGTATTTGACTTTCTCGTTGTAGATTCCGGCATCCTTTGCGTCCTGCTCGTAGGTGGTGTCGTAAAGCCTGTCTGCGTCTGCCATGTATGCCTTGTAGTTAAGGCGGATAACTTTCTTTGCGTCTGCCATTCTTAAATCACCCTATATGGAGATTGAATACGAGCGCGATTACCTCCCATATTAAAAAGCTATCCCCTATCTAAGGGGAAATGGCTAGCACTGACGCGGCGAATCAGTGTCCGCGGCGGTTCAAATCGCGGGTGCCGCGGAACTCTCCCAGGACCTTTCCCGAATGCCAGTCCTCGACGTAGTAATGGAAGTGCTTCTTCCAGTGGATGTGATCCACGTGGGTGTCGTTCCTCAGGCGCGCGGTGTACTCCCCGAATACGCCGTCAAGGACCTGCTGGGGGTTGTCGGCGCAGACGATGCCGCATCTCCCGTCCCTGAACCAGTATTGGAACTGAACCATATGGAAGATATATCCAATGTAGTATAAATCGCTATGTGCACGTTTTTTGACCGAAAAAAATGATTGGAATTCCTGATGCTGGAACTATTGATGAATGAGGATATTTCCACCTGCTGCCGGAAACCGCTCAATCAATCAATTTGACAGTCATCCAGTCTGCCGTATTCAGCCTTCCTTCGACAAGGATTATAACATCCAGCGGAGATACTGACATATGAACCGCTTCTCCGAAAAAGGGTGGAGCATAAGCGTAACGCAACTGCTGATGGTGGTTGTTGCGCTCATCGCACTCGCAACTACGATATCACTCCTTCAGTCCGACGATTCATCGGCAGACGATGTGAACGCCACAACGTTCTACTACGACCGCATGAGCGACGACCAGAAAGAGATCTACGACGGAATGAAAACGATGACCATCGAGAACAGGTCATTCAGCCTGACCCTCGACGATTCTGTGATTGGCCAAGATCCTGCCACAGTCATCCCTCCACTGAATGACAAAATAGATGGAGTATACTCGCTGTTCAGACAGGAACAGCTCTACTACTACTGGATGGACGGGGGATTCTCCACCAATTACACCACTTACTCGGGTGGTCCCCAGGATGGAAAACTATCAAGTTCCACCGTGACTGTCACTTTCACCAGCGCGATGACCGCCTACGGAAACACCGATGCACAGATTACAGCGAACATCGCTTC